>JACDZI010000145.1 GCA_013426785.1 Rhodocyclaceae bacterium
ACGCCCTTCGAAGTGGGGGAATTTCCGCACCTGGCAGGGTAATTTCCCGTATTTATTCCCCAATTAATCCGTACTTTTATCCCAGAACTGTCCGGAAATCAGAATTTCAGGTGGCGACCCGTTTTTCCCTCAACCATGCGGCCTCTCGGGTGATTTCCCCGGTCTGGAACTGTCCGGTTTCTCCCACCTCCCTACTTCAAGACAGGAAAGCTGGCACGGATGGCGTGGATGGTTCAAGGGTGCGAGGGTACATGGTGCCGTGTATGGGGATTTATATTCCAATATACACGACTACTTGGTCACTCGCCACATCGATATGTAGCAAACCCAACAAACGTCACGCTGGTAATTGTCATATAAAACAACGGGTTGAATCTTTCTCCCCATGGCACGGGGCTTGCATGCCCTAAGGGCAACTCCTTACGGTTCCCATCATGGCCAAGCCATTCATCATCAACGACACCACGCTGCGCGACGGCGAGCAGTCGGCCGGCGTCGCCTTCTCGCTCGACGAGAAGATCGCCATCGCGCGTGGCTTGGCCACCATCGGCGTGCCGGAACTGGAAGTGGGCATCCCGGCGATGGGCGCGACCGAGCGCGAGAGCATCCGCGCGGTCGCCGCACTCGGTCTGCCTAGCCGCCTGATGGTGTGGAGCCGCATGGTGGCCGACGACATCGCCGCCTGCGCCGATCTGGGCGTGCAACTGATCGACATTTCGGTGCCGGCCTCCGACCAGCATCTCGCCTACAAACTGCGCCGCGAGCGCGGCTGGTTGCTGGAAGCTTTGCCGAGTTTCATCCGCCAGGCGCAGGACCTCGGCCTGGCCGTTGGCATCGGCTGCGAGGACGCCTCGCGCGCCGATCCCGCCTTCCTGCTGCAGATCGCTGAGGTGGCGGCGCGGGCTGGCGCGGTTCGGCTGCGCTTCGCCGATACGCTCGGCGTGATGGAACCCTTCGGCGTGCTGAAGGTGATCCGCCGGCTGGTGAAGAACAGCGGGCTGGCCATCGAGATGCACGCCCATGACGATCTGGGGCTGGCCACCGCCAACACGCTGGCCGCCATCCGTGCCGGCGCAACGCATGTGAATACCACGGTGAATGGCCTCGGCGAACGGGCCGGCAATGCGCCGCTCGAAGAGATCGTGCTGGGCGCCGAAAAGCTGCTCGGCTGCGCCAGCGGGGTCGATCTGCGGGGCTTCCCTGCCTTGTCGCAGCGAGTCGCGCAGGCCGCCAACCGGCCCGTGTCGTGGCAGAAGAGCGTGGTGGGGGCGGGCGTGTTTACCCACGAAGCCGGCATCCATGTCGACGGCCTGCTGAAGGACCCGCGCAACTATCAGGGTTTCGACCCGGCCGAGGTCGGCCAGCACCATCGCATCGTGCTCGGCAAACATTCCGGCCATCGCGCCGTGATGGCCGTCTATGCCACGCTGGGGATCGAACTCGACGAAGCCACGGCGCACCGGCTGGTGGGCCACATTCGCGCTTTCGTCCTCGATGCCAAGCGCCCACCTGTTGATCACGAACTGCTGGACTTCATCGCCGTCCTGCCAGCGCCGACTTTTCCCTTGGAGCAAACTCATGGATGACAGCCTGACTCTCGACGAGGCACTGGCCGAACTGACCTCGGCCGAAGATTTTCTCGATTACTTCGGCGTCGAATACGATCCGGCGGTGGTGCAGGTCAATCGCCTGCACATCCTGCAACGCTTCCACGATTATCTGGCCAAGGAACCCGATGCCCTGGCCAGTGGCGACGATGTTGCCCGCGCCACCGGCTATCGCCGCTGCCTGCGCCAAGCCTACGATGACTTCGTCAAGTCCGACGCGCTCACCGAAAAGGTGTTCGCGGTGTTCCACCACACGCCCCTGTCCGAGGGCGGGCAGAGCACCTTCGTGCCGCTCGACAAAGTATTCAAATGAACTATCAGTTCGATTTCGGCGACGCAGTGCGCGTCATCCGCAACGTCAAGGACGATGGCACCTACCCCGGTGCGCGTACCGGAGAGTTGCTGGTCAGGCGCGGCAGCATCGGCCATGTCGTCGACATCGGCACCTTCCTGCAGGATCAGGTGATCTACTCGGTGCACTTCCTCGACATCAACCGCATCATCGGTTGCCGCGAAGAAGAACTGATCGGCGGCGACGAACCCTGGATTCCTTCGCGCTACGAGTTCCGCGAGTGGGTGCGCACGGCGCTGCCGCTCGGCAGCCGTGAGCAGGTGCTGGTCTCGGAAAATGCTGTCGGCCAGATCATCAAGGTGGTACGCGATGCAGCCGATGGCGTGGCCTACCATGTCCATTTTGACTGCCTGGCCGGCCGTCTGTTGCAGGTGCCGGAAAGCGCTTTGCAGCCTTGCGAACTCCGCAGAGAGCAAGCCGTTGAGTGCGTATCTTGAACTGAAACTCGCTTGGGAACTGTACCAGCGTCCGTCCCAGCAACTTGCGGATACCGAGCGAACCCAACTCGATGTAGCAGCACAACGACAGCGCACGCTGGAAGCAAAAATACTCTCTTCGCCTGAAGCCGGACATACAGTAGTGACAGCGGCGGCCGTGACAGCGCGCCTCGATGAAATTCGTGCCCGCTACCATGACGCCGAATCCTATGCAGCGGATTTGCGCCAGATCGGCCTCGACCAGTCCGGATTGGAGGCAGAAGTTGCCCGCGATCTGCGCATTGAAGGCGTGCTGGAACTGGTGACTGCCAATGTCGAACCGATAACCGAACTTGATGCCGAGATTTTCTATCAGCTTCATCGGACGCGCTTCATCCGTCCGGAACGCCGCAGCCTTCGTCACATCCTGATAACCTTTACCGGTGAGGAGGAGAAGCAGGCTGCCCACACAACACTGGATGAGTTACGCGCACGGTTGACGACGGAGGAGGGTTTTGCAGATGCCGCCATGCGTCATTCGCATTGCCCGACCGCGCTGGAAGGCGGGAAACTAGGTACCCTGCCGCGTGGCACCTTATATCCTGAGCTGGACGCTATCGCGTTCGAGTTGGCGGCGGGTTCGTTGTCGGTTACCGTTGAAACAGCGATTGGTCTGCACTTGTTGCGCTGTGACGAGATTCATCCGGAGAATGTGCCTCCGATCGCCGAGGTGCGCCAACGTATCTTCGTTGCACTCACGGAATCCAGACGTAAGTCAGCCATCAAGGGATGGATCAGGAGCCTGAAGTCACCACTGGCTTGAACCCTACATCGTTCATGACTTTGATCCTAAGGAAACGCTGAACAAGGCGCCGAGATTTTCATTGGCAGCGGCGAAATG
>JACDZI010000146.1 GCA_013426785.1 Rhodocyclaceae bacterium
ATGTGGCGCCATTACGCCGATCTTCGGTGGCTCCTTTATGGCGATCAATGACAGCACCTGGGCCAGTGACCATTCACCGCCCCGTGCGGTATGAATCCCCAAGGTGTTGAGTTCCGCTACGATCTGCCGCTGCGACATTGCCGCCGCCTTGAATCCCTGCAACACCCCGGCCAGCTTCCCAGCAAACGCATTGGCCGCCCCGCGACGCGTGGGAAAAAGGGGCCAGGCTCGAATAAATGTCTGGCTCGAATAATTGTCGGCACTGGCCCTGATTGTCCCGATGATAAGATAAGGCACACGTTGTTTTCAGGAGGATGACTTATGAGCGCTGTTTTATCGCCCATCCTTTCCGAGTTCGAGACTATCGAGCAGGAGGATAGCTATTCTGCGTGGTTGCGCAACAAGGTGGCCGCGAGTTTGGCCGATCAGCGGCCCAGCATCCCCCACGATGAGGTGATGGCTGAAACAGACACCATCATTGCAGAGGCGGAATCCACCGCATTGCGGAGCGCTTGATTTGCTGCCCATCGTTTGGCGGCCTGCTGCTCGCGACGATTTGACAATGATCATCCGCTACATCGCCAACGAGAATCCGGCGGCAGCGCGACGGATGAGGCGCTTGTTGCAAGAGTCCATCCTCCCGGTTGCCGAGCACCCCTACCTGTACCGCCAAAGTGAGAGGGTTCCAGGTTGCCGCGAGATCGTGGCGCATCCGAATTACGTTATTGTCTACCGTGTTGCCGCCGTTTGTATTGAGGTTGTGAGCGTGGTTCACGCCCGCCAGCAATATCCTTCATAGATCAAAGCGACTCATCGGCGATAGACCCTATCTTAGTATGGTGGCCGTGTGCTGCGGGTGGTTGTGAAATGCGACACCGCTCCACCGATGGTCATAACGGCCTACTTTGACCGCGCGATGAAAGGAAAACTATGAAACTCCATTTTGATAAAGATGCCGATGCGCTCTACCTCAAGCTGGATGAGTCGGCCATTGTTGAATCGGAAGAGGTGCGTCCTGGGGTTGTGCTGGATTTCAATGGAGCCGACCAAGGGGTTGGCATTGAGCTATTGGGCGTTGGCAAGCGCGTTCCCGCTGACGCACTCAAGGAAGTTGCCGTTCTCGTCGCCTGAAATAATCGGCGCTGGCAGGACGGCGGCCCTTGAAGCTACAATCGCCGCAGGAGGAAACGATGCCCACCATCAGCATGTTCTACGGGATCATCATCACGTTGTTTTCTACGATGATGAACGCCATCATTTGCCGCACATTCATGCCAAATACCAAGGGCAAGATGCATCGTTCTCGATTCTGGATGGCGCAGTGTTGAGCGGCGAGATACCCTTATCCAAGACAAGGCTGGTTCAGGCATGGATCGAAATTCACCGCTAATCTTTGCTTGCCGATTGGGAATTGGCCGTCAATGGCCAGCAGCCGTTTGCTATTGAACCGTTGAAATAGGAGCGCAGCCATGGAGTCTGTCATTCGTGTGGTGCCGCGCGATGATTTCAAACTCGAACTCTGGTTTGATACGGGAGATCATCGCCTGTTCGATGCACGCCCCTATCTCAACAAGGGCGTGTTCGTGCAGTTGCAGAACCCGCAACGATTCAAGCAAGCCTATGTCGCACTTGATACGGTGTGCTGGCCCGGCGAAATCGACATCGCGCCGGAAACACTCTACGACCGCTCTGTACCTGTCGAATAAAAGTCCAAATAAAAGTCGGCGCTGGCGGGACGGCGGCGGTGGGTGTCGTGTAAAACGACGGTTGAAGCTACAATTGCCCGCAGGAGGAGCCCATGCCCACTATCAGCATGTTTTACGGGATTCTTGTACTCATGTTTTTCCGTGACAACAAGCAACTCAACCTACCGCATATTCATGCGCGTTACCAAGGTGATGAAGCCTCGGTGGCGATTGAAGATGGAGCGCTGCTTGATGGCACCTTACCGCCGAAGCAGTTGAAAATGGTTCAGGCATGGATTGAAATTCACAAGGAGGAGTTGTTTGTCGATTGGCAGCTTGCCGTGAATGGCGAAGACCCGTTTCGCATTGCTCCGTTACAGTGAGGCCGCCCTTGTTACTTGATGTCATCTCCGTCACCCCGCGCACAGACTTCCAACTCGACCTTGAGTTTGAAAATGGTGAGCGGCGTCGCTTTGATATGAAGCCGCTCCTGACAATGAAACCGTGGAATCGCATTGCAATACCAGCTATCTTCCATCGTGTGCGGGTGGATTACGGCACTGTGGTATGGCCAGGCGAGATCGATGTCGCCCCTGAAACGCTCTACATCGACTCAATCCCCATCGCGGAAACCAGCGAGCCTGCTACTGCATAACGCCGCAGTGATTGCCGCAAGAGGCATCAAGCAGGAATGGATTGATTTGGTGCTGGCAAGCCCGGCGCTTTCTCATCCTGATGCTGCCGATACGGAACTTGAACATCGGCTTGCCGTGATATCTGAGTATGGTGGTCGTGTCCTGCGGGTGATTGTGCGCTCGAAAAGGGGCCTGGCTCAAGTAAAAGTCGGCACTGGCTCCGATCGGTTTGACGCGTAACAACTAGTACCCCGCCTCTTTCTGATGCCTGAACGCGAGGATCAACACGGTATCTGATTGCTGCTCATAGCGGTAAAGGGCAACATAGCCCGAGTCACCAAACGAGACGATCAACTCCCGCAGTCCGGGTTCATCCTCAAGCGGCCGCCCAATGCCGGGTTGGGTTGTCAGCAGCTCGAACTGGCGCAGAATCGCCTGCGCAGCGCGGCGACTGTGGCAGCAGGATTTTTTAGCACAAGAAACGGGCGACAACGCTCAAGGCCGCTGGCCGCGCCTGGAGTGACGATCAGTCGTGACAAGCGGGTATCGCTTTCTCTTGATCGGTACCCCAGGTATCAAGCCAGTTGGCGACTTCCGCGCCGGTCAAATGTTGGCCAGTTTCTTGATAGGCCCGCCATGAGGCCAATGCCTCCTGCTTGAAAGATTCGCGCGCCTCTTCACGATCCAGATACTGCCTGATCGCCTCCTTCATCAGGAAGTGCGGTTTGCGATGACGGGTATCAGCCAGCGATTTGAGTCGATCATGTTCACCTTGTTCGAGCTTGATCGAGACCGGGCGCAGAAGTGTGGTTTCCATGGCAGTATTCCTCGGTAGTGTGAGGTAATACTAAGTGCTATTTTCGGCAGTTGCAATAGCGCATCACGTTCCGCAGATGACCGTA
>JACDZI010000147.1 GCA_013426785.1 Rhodocyclaceae bacterium
TGACTTCAGGCATCATCACGCTTCACTTTTTGCACTTGGTCATTGAAACCGCCTTGTCAAAACACAGAGAAACAGGGCAGAATGCGGCAAAAACCACCCGAAAAAGATGGCTTGCCACCCGGAATATGGAGGGTTGTCCGTGTCGCACTATGGCGCGCACAGGCCGTTGTTGCCTTCCAGCACCGGGTTGTAGTTGCGGATGGTCTTGCCCACTTCCTTGGCGTCGTCCCAGTAAGTACTGATATGAAGTTCAGGTCGTGGTGGTGCTGGTGGTGCTGGCAGGACCATTTCGGCTATCTTGGACAGCAGTGATCGTTCGCTAACCCTGTCTCGTACACGCTTGGGGACGGCTGCGGTCACTGTCGTACGCCAACAACGCCCAAATTGTTCTGGCGTTCTTGTTGGCCAGTGCCACGATCGCCACATTCTTGTTGCGTCTGGTCAGTAGCTTCTTGAGACAGATGTTCTTTTCGGGCTTGTGTTCCACGATGCAAATCACCGTTCGCGCCCCGTGGATCAGCAGGGTGCGCAAGTACGTGTGACCCCGCTTGCTGATCCCCAGCAGGGTCGCCTTGCCACCGGTCGAATGCTGTCGAGGCACAATTCCGAGCCATGCCGCCAATTGCCTGCCGTTCTTGAAATTCATTGCATCGCCAATCGATGCTACCAAGGCGCTCGCCGTCATCGGGCCGATGCCAGGCATCTCGGCCAACTTCCGGCTTACCGCGTTCTCTCGGTGCCAGAGCTGAATTTTGACTCCCAGTTCGCCGACTTGCCGGTCGAGTTCCTTAATGTGATCGACTAGGCGCTGGATCAGCAGTCGGAAACTTCCTGGGAGATTATTCTCGCCGTCTTCAAGAATCTCTGGCACGCGCTTGCTGATGTGACCGATGCCCTGTGGAATCGCGAAGCCGAATTTCGCCAGCAAGCCGAGAATCTGGTTGGCCTGCGCAGTTCTTGCCTTGACAAATCCCTGGCGAGCTCGATGCACGCTCAGGATCGCTTGTCGATTAGTGCACCAGAGTGGTGCTAAGTGAACAGTAACTTCACCCATGGCGGTGCATCATTCTTGTCGGCTTATCCAATTTATACTGCAATTATTTGAATTATTGATGTTTTTTTATCTGGCACGGTCTCTGCATCGGGTTGCTTGTAAGTTATTTAACCCAACCCCATTCTAAAAAGGAACACATCATGAAACTCGTCACCGCCATCATCAAGCCATTCAAGCTTGACGAGGTTCGCGAGGCTCTTGCCGCCGTCGGCGTGCAAGGGATCACCGTTACCGAGGTCAAGGGGTTCGGCCGGCAGAAGGGGCATACCGAACTCTATCGCGGCGCCGAATACGTCGTCGATTTTCTGCCCAAGGTCAAGGTCGAAGCCGCCGTTAACGACGATTTGGTCGAGCAGACCATCGAAGCCATCGAAAAATCCGCCAGCACCGGCAAGATCGGCGACGGCAAGATCTTTGTCTTTGACGTCGAACAAGTCATCCGCATCCGCACCGGTGAGTCCGGTGAGGCCGCTCTGTAAAGGGATCCCTATCATGAAAAAGTTTCTCGCAATCCTGCTGGCGGCCTGTACCCTCGGCCTCGCTGGCGGCGTCTATGCTGCCGACGAGACAGCGGCTGCTCCGGTGGCCAACGAAGCGGCTGTCACTGCTCCTGCTACGGTCGCTGAAGCCGCTTCCTCTGCGACCGAAGCAGACGCGCCGACGGTCAACAAGGGCGATACCGCCTGGATGCTGGTCGCCACCGCCATGGTCACGCTGATGACTATTCCGGGTCTCGCACTGTTCTATGGAGGCTTGGTGCGCACCAAGAACATGCTGTCGATGCTGATGCAGGTGTTCGTCATCTTTTCGTTGCTGGGTGTACTGTGGGTAGTCTATGGCTACTCCATCGCCTTCACCGAGGGGAGTGCCTTCTTCGGCAGTCTGGACAAAGTACTCCTGAAGGGCGTTACCGTCGATACGCTGGCGGCCACCTTCAGCAAGGGGGTGGCGATCCCCGAGTTCGTCTATGTAATTTTCCAGCTGACGTTTGCGGCGATCACACCGGCTCTGATCATCGGTTCCTTTGCCGAACGCATGAAGTTCTCTGCCGTGCTGCTGTTCATGGTGCTGTGGTTCACCTTCAGCTACTTGCCAATGGCTCACATGGTCTGGTACTGGGCGGGTCCGGACGGCTATGTTTCGGCAGAGGCTGCCGAGAAGCTTGGCGCTTCGGCTGGCTTCCTGTTCCAGAAGGGTGCACTCGACTTCGCCGGCGGTACCGTGGTGCACATCAACGCGGCTATGGCCGGTCTGGTGGGTGCTTTCATGGTTGGCAAGCGTATCGGTTACGGCAAGGAAGCCATGGCCCCGCACAGCCTGACGATGGCCATGATTGGTGCCTCCATGCTGTGGTTCGGCTGGTTTGGTTTCAACGCCGGGTCCAACCTTGAAGCCAACGGCCTGACGGCCCTGGTGATGCTTAACACCATGATCGCTGCCGCTGCCGCGACAGTCTCCTGGACCTTCGCCGAATGGCTGATTAAGGGCAAGCCCTCCATGCTGGGTGCTGCTTCCGGTGCCGTCGCCGGCCTGGTGGCGATCACGCCGGCTTGCGGCTTTGTCGGCCCGGAAGGTGCCATCGTCATCGGTCTACTGGCCGGCATGGTGTGCCTGTGGGCGGTAAATGGCCTGAAAAAGATGCTGGGCATGGACGATTCCCTGGATGTTTTCGGGGTCCATGGCGTGGGCGGCATCCTCGGGGCCATCCTGACCGGTGTATTCGTCTCGCCGGATCTAGGTGGAACAGGCGTCTATGACTACGTGGCGAACAAAGTTGGCGACTTCGACATGATGGCACAGCTCACCAGTCAGTTCTGGGGCGTCGGTGTTGCCGTGGTCTGGTCGGGCGCAGCCTCATTCCTCGCCTACAAGATTGTCGATCTCTCTATCGGGCTGCGAGTGCCGGAAGAAGAGGAGCGTGAAGGTCTTGATATCTCCGCCCACGGCGAGCAGGCGTACCACCACTGAGCGTACCACTGTAGTTTCTACTGTTATATCGGGCACCTTCGGGTGCCCGTTTTTTCTGTGCGCCCGGCACGGGCGCACTCTTGTGGGTGGAAGTCCCACCGTAAGTTGATCACAGCGAACGAAGTGAAGCGCCGCTCGTGCTTCGGGATCAGCAGCGGCTCGAAGCTGCCGGCCCGGT
>JACDZI010000031.1 GCA_013426785.1 Rhodocyclaceae bacterium
TGACTTCAGGCATCATCACGCTTCACTTTTTGCACTTGGTCATTGAAACCGCCCACTCTTAAGGCCGGGCAGCAAGTTCCTTTGGAAGATCTCATTGCACTTGTTCAAGAGCCAGAGGGAGTTTCCGTTGTGGTCGAGGAACAGAGAGCTGCGGCTATTGGACTGGCCTCGACCTTCAGATGCGCTTGGATAACACTGACAGTCAATTCGGATTTGGCGGCTGTCGGTCTGACCGCTGCATTCTCGCAGGCCCTTGGAAACGCAGGAATCAGTTGCAACGTTGTGGCTGGAACGAACCACGACCATCTCTTCGTCCCAGTAGCTCAGGCCGCAGACGCAATCGGCGTGTTGCAGAAACTACAACAACTTAACCTTCGAGCGGACGCGCAGTGACGCCTAACCTGCGATCAACCGGACCTTGCGCATAAAGCCGCGCAGCGCTGGTGACTTCTACCTTATGCAAAGTCGTCAAACGATCTGCGTGCAATGGCGAACCAAAACTCGACGCTTGAGTGGTGGCAAACGCAGAGAGAAAAGTTTGAACTACTGATTTCCGAATTTGTCATTGCTGAAGCCAGCATGGGCAACCCCGATGCAGCGCAACGTCGTTTGGTTTCCTACTCTCCTAGCGCGGCAGTGCCAATGAATTCCGCCCAACCCATCATTCCAGGGGACGCTGCGCGATGAAGCCGCGCAGCGCCCCTGAACTCAGACGTTGAAGCTGTAGAAAAACCCCAAATTAACCTGCCGCGAGGCGTAAAAATGGCGCGATGCGGATCGCGCCGTTTTTCATTTGATCGCCGGAATATCCCACATCGCCGTCCCGCCAGCGCCGACTTTTCGCTCAACGCATCGGTTGCACCCCGTTGCCGGGCCTTTGGCGTCAGAGTGGTAACTGCCGTTCATTCAAGATCGACGGCGAGAAATCGCGGGCTGGTGTCGATGGGTTTGTAGCGGGCCATGCGGGTCTCCTCAATGCAATGCCCGTTCGACTCTTGTTATTCCATTTGGTTCACAGCACAATGCCGCCATGAATTCACTTTTTCTACAACGCCGTTATACGTACCATGCCACTTCACGCTAATACGCCGCTATTCGAATCCCGTCAGATGAGCCTGTCGGCGGGACGTTCCGTCTGGCTCAAGCTCGATTCGCTACAACCGCCGGGCTCGTTCAAGATTCGCGGCGTCGGGTTCGCCTGCGAAACACACGCCGCGCGAGGTGCTAGGCGATTTGTTTCCTCATCCGGTGGAAACGCCGGCTTGGCGGTCGCCTACGCAGGCCGAAATCTTACTATCCCCGTCACTGTAGTGGTCCCGGAGACCACATCTGAGAGGGCGAAAGAACTCCTGCGGCTGGAAAACGCCGAAGTCATCGTTCACGGAGCATCGTGGCAGGAAGCAAACGAACTTGCGGTTTCACTGGTTGGCGAGCACGACGCGTTCATTCACCCGTTCGATGATCCTCTTCTTTGGCAGGGGCACGCCACTCTGGTTGACGAAGTCTTTCGTTCTGGGCTTGAACCCGACGCCATCATTCTCTCGGTCGGCGGTGGCGGCCTCTTGTCCGGCGTCGCGGAGGGCCTCCACCGGAACGGATGGGGACACATCCCGATTCTTGCTGTCGAAACAGATGGCGCCGCGTCATTTCACGAAGCAACCAAGGTCGGACGTCCGGTCGAACTGGAAAGAATCACAAGTATCGCAACCTCGCTCGGCGCCAAGCGTGTTTGCGAAAGGGCTGTGCAATGGTCGAGAGAGCACCCAATCCGCAGCATCCTGGTGTCGGACCAAAGCGCGCTTTCCGCATGCGAGCGCTTTCTGGCTGATCACCGCGTACTTGTCGAGCCGGCCTGCGGCGCAAGTCTTGCGCCGGTCTACGAGAATGCATCAGAGCTTGGAAACTTCAGCACCGTTTTAGTCGTTGTGTGCGGCGGTGCCACTGCGATGATCGACCAAATCAGGCAATGGTCAAAGAGGTACGTATAACCCTGCGCTCCAAGGGACGCTGCGCGATAAAGCCGCGCAGCGCCCCTGAGCTCGTTAGGCCGCACAAGTGACCGTCGGTGTTCTTTCCACCACTTTTGTCTTGGCCGTGCTGCTGCACAACGCCGAGGAAGCGATCTTTCTGCCAGCTTGGTCGCAGCATGCGGCGCGTTGGCATCGTCCCGTTGGTCGCTCGGAGTTCCGCTTTGCGGTCACCGCGCTCTCGCTACTCTTGGTCGTTGTCGCGGCATTCGCCATCCATCAAGGGCCGAACTCGCTGTCCGCGTACCTCTTCTTCGGCTACGTCTTCGCTATGACAGCCAATGCCATCGTTCCGCATCTGGCAGCGACGCTTGCGCTTCGCCGGTACATGCCCGGTACAGCTTCGGGCCTGCTGCTCAATCTGCCTATAGGCATCTACCTTCTACACGAGGCCGTCGTTCAAAGGTGGGTCGCGCCCAGTTCACTCCTGTGGGTCGCTCCGGCCGTGGGCATCGCGCTCGCCGCCAGCATCCCTCTTTTCCTCGCCGTTGGCCGCTTGCTTTCCTCCACATCCAACCGCCCGGCGTAGAGGCAAAGTGCGGCCCAAGCACTATGCCGGTGGAGGTCCGCTCAGCTCAAACGTTGAAGCTGTAGAAAAACCCATTTTTCACCCGGGAATGGTCGAAAAGTGGCGTGGGATTGTCCGCGTCATTTGGATTTCATTGACTGAGCTTCCCGCGCAGCGCGAACCGGTTCCCGCTCGGGACGCTTGAGATACAGAATGGTTCACCGCAGAATGCGGCTATGAACAAGCTTTTTCTACAGCTTTGTTGGGCATGAGATTCACACACTTCGGCATCCTCGCATTTGTACTTGCGGTCATCGCGGGTCCGCTGTACGCGGTTCCCGGATACTCGTCGGTACGAAACCTCATCAGCGAGCTCTCTGCGCAGAATACTCAGGGCAACTGGCTGATGTCTTCTGCATTCATCGTTCTTGGCTTAGGCATTGCATACGACGGCGCGCGTGCTTTCTCGGTTCGGCAGCTTCCGTTCATAGCGTTTGGTGCCTTTATGTTGCTCGCCGGACTTTTCAGTCATAGGCCAATCGCAACTGAAGTACCCTACGTCCAGTGGGTACACTCGGCGCACTCAGCGCTTGCAACAGCAGCAGGAGTCTCAATTACAGTCGGCCTGTTCTGGCAAGCTGGCACGCTGCAAGCGTCGATGCCACGTGTCATTGCTGGATTGCTGGCCTTTGTATGCATCGCGTTTCCACTCGCTATGCTGAAATTTCCTGAAGTCCAAGGTTTGGTACAGCGAGCGATGTACGTCCTAGTCTTTGTCTGGTTGTTCTACTCGTACCCGCTGCGCACTCATGCCCCTCGTATATAGACTGGTGTCGATCTGCTTGTAACGCGCCTCACAACTCTCAAATGAAAAAACCTTGGAGCCTTGCTATCTTGTTTACGTTGACCGCAAAATGCACCCACCGACAGGTTATTTTCAACATCGTTAGGCGTTACCCTATGCGTATCCCGCTTCTATCCGCGATACTCCTGCTAACCATAGCGGGTTGCATGATCGTTCCCAGACCCACCGAACAAGAGTTGCAGGCACTGGACAATCCGCCTCCAGCCGTTCAAGCAAAGCTTCAGCATTTTTTCCCACGCGTAATTTCGTGGTACGCGCAGGTGGAGTCCGAGCTATTCCCCACAGGCCGCCCCCTTTCCCAACGTGAAACCGATTTTGCGATTCGCATGGGCGTGAAAGAGCCGAGCCGGGTACGAATCGTAATTTTGGAAGAATTCCCGCTGCCTGCTGATCCCGAATTGCGCACCGCAGCTGAACGTATGGGCATGGGGAGCAAGACGGAAGTGGCAGGACCAACGGTTACGTCATCATGCTCAAGCCTTGGGTAGCCAACGACAATTCCGTGATCTCACACGAACTCGTTCACATCGCCCAACAAGATCGCCTGGGTCGAGAAGTATTATTGCGGCGCTATTTGATCGAAATGGAAATGATGGACTATGCCCGTTCCCCACTGGAACTCGATGCTTATGCAAAACAAAGCCGCTCCCTGTAGAACGCCGCCCTTTTGAATGCACCCGCTGTTGCAGTCCCTCTCTGGTGGCGACCGGCGCTCGGTCGGGGAGTCAAAGCGTGCGGTGCTGGCCGTTCTTGAATGTCCCGAGTTAATCGGCGTTCTGTTTCAGGGGGTTGAAACCTCCGATCCTGTGCTGCGCATGCGCTGCGCTGACGCCATCGAAAAAATCACGGCCAATCGCCCCGAGCTGCTGGTTCCCTTCAAGGAAACGTTACTAAACCGCCTCTCGAAGCTTGAACAACAGGAGGTTCGCTGGCATGTCGCTCCGCTGCTGGCTCGCTTGCCCCTGAGCAAAGCCGAAGAAACCGCCGTTGTAAACCTGCTGCTTGGTTACACCAACGACCGCAGCAGCATTGTAAAAACCATGTCCATGCAAGCCTTGGCTGATATTGCGCTTCGTAGTCATCGCCTGCTGCCCGAGATTAAGCAGCACATCGAAGAACTATCCGTTATCGGCACTCCCGCCATGAAGGCTCGTGGCAAGAAACTCCTCAAGTCTCTGGCAAAAGAAAGTCATGGCTAACCGCACATTCCCCCGGACGCTGCGCGATACCGTCGCGGTGCGCCGCTGATTTCAAACCATAGGCCACACAAAAGCGCCGATGAATGCACTAGAACTGAAGATCCCGCCACCCCTTTTCGCGCTTCTTGTCGGCGTGGGGATGTGGAGCCTTGCCCTCTATACACCCATAATGATGCTGCCCACCGTGGCTCGCATTGCCGTCGCGGCGGCGGCAGCCCTGGCCGGGGGAGCGTTCAGCCTGGCAGGATTGCTTGCGTTTCGCAGGGCGCAGACTACGGTCAACCCCACGAAGCCAATGTCGGCATCGTCACTGGTAACCACCGGGGTCTATCGCTTCACGCGCAACCCCATGTACGTCGGGCTTCTGTTTGTTCTTGTCGGCTGGGCCGTCTTCCTGGCCTCGCCGTTATCGTTGCTGGGGCCGGTCTTCTTCGTGGCCTTCATCGGGCGGTTCCAGATCAAACCAGAAGAGCGGGTGCTTGCAGGCAAGTTCGGCAGCGAGTTCGCCGCCTACCAAACCCGCGTCCGTCGTTGGCTATGAGGCCCCGCGCCGCGCCGACTTTTATTTTCCGACGCAAAACCGCCCGAAGATTTCCCCGAGCAGGTCGTCGGCGGTGAACTCGCCGGTAATGGATGAAAGCGCCTGCTGGGCCAGCCGCAACTCCTCGGCGGCAAGTTCCAGCCGGCCGATCTGCCGTCCCGCCAGCGCCGACTTTTCGGCGGCAACTTTCAAGGCTTCCAGATGGCGCTCGCGGGCGAGCAGCACGTCTTCGCCATGCCCCACCCAGCCGGCCACCCGCAGCAGTTCATCATGCAGCAGCGCCATGCCGGCGCCGGTCTTGGCCGACAGGCGCAGGTGCACCTGCCCGGCGGCGGCAAAGCGGAGCGGTTCAAGCTCGGCCAGATCACACTTGTTCTCGACCACGATGCGCTCGATGCCGGCCGGCAGCTTCACGGCGACGGCGTGGTCGGCCGGGGTCACGCCGCTGCGCGCATCGACGATCTGCAGCACGACATCGGCGCGCCCGATTTCCTGCCAGGTGCGGGCGATGCCGATTTTCTCGACGGCATCCGCGGTCTCGCGCAAACCGGCGGTGTCGATGATGTGCAGCGGAATGCCTTCGACCTGGATGGTTTCGCGCACGGCGTCGCGCGTGGTGCCGGCGATCTCGGTGACGATGGCGCGCTCCGCCCCGGCCAGCCGGTTCAAGAGCGAACTCTTGCCGACGTTGGGCAGCCCGGCCAGCACCACCTGCAGACCGCTCCTCAGCACCGCACCCTGCCGGGCGCGCAACTGCAGGGCGGCGAGATCGGCATCGAGTTTTTCCAGCCGCGCCACGGCATCGATGTCGCGCAGCAGTTCCTCGGCCGGGATGTCCTCGTCGGGAAAGTCCAGCGTCGCCTCGATCAGCATGCGCAGTTCGACCAACTGGTCGACGATGGCTCGCACCGCGTGCGAAAACTCACCGGACAGGGAACGCAGCGCCGAGCGGGCAGCCTGCGCCGAGGCGGCGTCGATCAGGTCGGCAATACCTTCGGCCTGGGCGAGGTCGATCTTGTCGTTTTCGAACGCCCGTCGGGAAAATTCGCCCGGTTCGGCCAGGCGCGCGCCCAGCTCGACGCAACGCCCAAGCAGCAACTGCATCACCACCGGCCCGCCGTGGCCGTGCAGTTCCAGCACATCCTCGCCGGTGAAGGAATGGGGCGCCGGAAAGTAGAGCAGCAGGCCGCGATCCAGCGGTGTGCCGTCCGCGGCCAAAAAGTCGGCGCTGGCGGCACGGCGGGGTTGCGGAGACTGGCCGGTCAGGGCTACGGCGAAGAGTGCCAGATTCCGGCCGGAAACCCTGACGATGCCAATGCCGCCCCGCCCCGGCGGGGTGGCGATGGCGGCGATGCAATCAGCGTGCCTTGAGTCCGGCACTCTCGACCATGCGGTTGCATTGCCACTGCTGGGCGATCGACAGCACGTTGTTCACGATCCAGTAGAGCACCAGTCCGGAGGGGAAGAACAGGAACATGCCGGTAAAGATGACCGGCATCCACAGCATCACCTTGGCCTGGATCGGATCGGGCGGCGCCGGATTGAGCTTGGTCTGGATGAACATGGTCGCGCCCATGATCAGGGGCAGCACGTAAAAAGGATCCTTGGCCGACAGATCGGTGATCCAGCCGAGCCAGGGCGTGCCACGCATCTCGACCGTGCCGAGCAGCACCCAGTACAGCGCGATGAAGACGGGAATCTGCACGGCGATCGGCAGGCAGCCACCGAGCGGATTGACCTTTTCGCGCTTGTAAAGCTCCATCATCTCCTGGTTCATGCGCTGCTTGTCGTCGGCGAAGGTTTCCTTCAGCTTCACCAGTTTGGGCGTCAGCACGCGCATCTTGGCCATCGACTTGTAGCTGGCGGCCGACAGGGGGAAGAACACCGCCTTGATCAGCACGGTCAGCAGGATGATCGACCAGCCCCAGTTGCCGATGAACTTGTGAATCCATTCGAGCACCCAGAACAGCGGCGCCGCCACCATGGTCAGCCAGCCGTAATCGACCACCAGTTCGAGGCCGGGGGCAATTTTTTCGAGCTTGTCCTGCTCCTGCGGACCGGCATAGAGCGGCACGGCCAGCCGGTCGGACGTCAGCGGCAGGACGACGCCAACGGCGAAGAGATCCCCGCCCAGCTGGCGCGTAAAGTATTCACGCTCGCCGTTGGCAGGCAACCAGGCCGAGAAGAAATAATGTTGTACCAGGGCGACCCAGCCATCGCTGGCCTTGGTCGGATGTTTGTTCTTTTCGCCGAACTTGTCGAAATCGACTTTCTTGAACTTTTCCAGGTCGGTGTAGATCGCCGCTCCGGTAAAGGTGGACATCATGCGGTTGGCCCCGGCCGGCGGCTTGTTGTCACGGGTCAGTTGGAAATAGGCATGAGCCCCCGCCGGGACGGCAGCGCCGACGATCAGGTGTTCCACCTCGATCAGATAGGAACCGCGCTTGAACACATAGGTCTTGACCACCTTGCCGCCACCCTCGATGACCGCCTCAAGTGGGACGCGCAACTCGCTTTCGCCGTCTTTCATCTCGAACTTGCCCGCCGGCAGGGTCCACACCGACTTGTGGTTGGGCAGGCCAGTGCCGATCAGCCCGGACTGGGCGGCATAGGCAAAGGCCGGATCGAACAGGACGAAATTCTCGCTCGGCTTCTCGGTGGCGTGGTGCTTCAGCAATTCCAGCCGCAGCAGGTCGCCGCCCTGCGCTGCGATGTCGGCCAAAACCAGATCGGTCTTGACCATGAGCAGCGGCCCGGTCGGCTTGCCGGTGCCGGCTGGCACGACAGCCGGCGAGGTACTGGTGGTCGGCGCGGGCACATCGGCCGCGCTGGCCCCGTTGGCCACCTGGGGAGAGGCATTCTGGGAAACAGCCACGACGGGGGGCGGCAAATCCTTTTTCTGCCAGGCATCCCACACCATCATGGTGGAAAAGAAGAAGACCATCAGCAGGATGAGGCGTTGGGTGTCCATAAGGAGTTGGTTGCAGGTTCTGGGGAAACGGTTTGATGAGTCGGCGCTATTCTACGGCACGGGATCATGCCCGCCGGGGTGCCATGGGTGACAACGGGCGATACGCCGCATGGCCAGCCAGCCGCCCCGGAGGACTCCATGCCGTTCCAGCGCCTCGATCGCATAGCTGGAACAACTCGGATGAAAACGGCAGCTTGGCGGCAACAGGGGGCTGATCGCCAGTTGGTAGCCCCGGACCAGCCAGATCAACGGGCGGGCAAGGATCACCCTGATCATGACCGGCGCTGGCCAAGTTGATCAAGCAGATACTGAATCTCGTCGCGCCATTTCTCACGGTAAAGGCCTTCGCTGGCATGACCGTCCCAGTCGGCCGACCGGGCGAGGCGCAAAATTAAATCAACCGCAGGAAGCCGGGAACGCTGGCGGCGGAACAGCTCGCGCACCTGACGCTTGATGGCATTCCGCAATACGGCAGTGCGGGCCTGTTTTTTCGGGATGACCAGCCCGAGCCGGGCCAAGTCACGCTCGCTACGCCAGTAATGCAGGACAAAATGAGCGCCACGCAAAGTCCTGCGCGCGGCAAATACTTCGGCGTATTCCGTTGCCGTTAGAAGCCGGCAGTCACGGCCAAAACCGTGGCCGGGCATGCCTGTCTGCTCGGGCAGATGAATCAGACCGCCAGACGGTGGCGACCCTTGGCACGACGGGCTCGGATGACGGCACGACCCCCGCGGGTGCCCATGCGGACGAGAAAACCATGCGTACGCTTGCGGCGCACGACGGAAGGTTGGTAGGTACGTTTCATGACCGTGATCCTTGCAAGAAAAGCGCGCGATTACAACCTGTTAGCAGTGTCCTGTCAAGCTCTTTTTCATTCGTGGACGATAAAAATAGCCGCGCGGCTTGTGGATAACTCAGGATGAATTGGCTAAAATCACCCCCTTCCAAAAATATAACAACACGCCATTTATTCCTGATGAGCCAGTTCTGGACCCACTGCCTGACGCGCTTTGAAAGCGAACTACCGGCTCAACAATTCAATGCCTGGATCAAATCCCTGCGCATGGAAACGCATGACGATGGGCGTCGTCTGCGGCTGGTTGCACCGAATGGCTTCATCCTGCGCTGGGTGAGGGAACGCTACCTCGAACGGGTGGAAAACCTGTCACGCCAGTTCTTCAAGGACCCCGTCACGATCGACCTGGTTGTCGATATGTCACCTGTCAATCTGGTCGAAGACGCTTCTGCAGCCGTTTTTGCGGCTGAAACAGAGATACCCGCCGAGCCCGAGGCAGCAGCAGACTACGCAGTGATTTTTTCCCCGGAAGATTCCCCCAACTACGCAAAAACCCGCCTCAATCCGGAATTTACCTTCGATACCCTTGTCACCGGCCGGTCCAACGACCTGGCCCGTGCAGCTGCGCAGCAGGTGGCCGTCAACCCCGGCATTTCCTACAACCCGCTGTTCATCTACGGCGGCGTCGGACTGGGAAAAACCCACCTCGTGCACGCCCTTGGCAACGAAGTGCTGCGTCATGCACCCGACAAGGTGATCCGCTATATCCATGCCGAAGACTATTACTCCGACGTGGTGCGCGCCTTCCAACAAAAATCCTTCGATGTTTTCAAGCGGACCTACCGCACGCTCGATGTTTTGCTAGTCGACGACATCCAGTTCTTCAATGGTAAGGCGCGTACCCAGGAAGAATTTTTCTACGTATTCAATGCCCTGGTTGAGGCCAAGAAGCAGATCATCATTACCTGCGATACCTATCCGAAGGATATCCAGGGGTTGGAAGAACGCCTGATTTCCCGTTTCGACTGGGGGCTTACGGTACAGATCGAGCCGCCAGAACTCGAAATGCGCGTGGCCATCCTCAAGAAAAAGGCAGACAGCGAGGCCATTTCACTGGGGGATGACGTCGCTTTCCTGATTGCCAAGAACCTGCGTTCCAATGTGCGCGAACTCGAAGGCGCCCTAAAGAAAGTAGTGGCCTTCGCACGTTTCCATCAGCGCGAAATCACACTGGATCTCGCCAAGGAAGCGCTCAAGGACATCATCGGCGCCCACAACCGCCAGATCACGCTCGAAGTTATCCAGAAGACGGTAGCCGACTATTTCAAGATCAAGGTTGCCGACATGTATTCGCAAAAACGCACGCGCGCCATTGCCCGTCCCCGCCAGGTTGCGATGTTCATCGCCCGCGACCTGACGCCGCACAGCCTCCCGGAAATCGGCGATGCCTTCGGTGGTCGCGATCACACCACGGTGCTGCATGCCTGCCGAACCATCACCGACCTGCGCGGCAAGGACACCCAGCTCAACAACGATTTACTCGTGCTTTCACAGACCATCAAGGGCTGAAATTTCCCTGGACAACCCCTTGAACATCACCTGAACAATATGTGGAGAACTTCCTTGAACTCATCGAAAGACAGAATGATCCACAATTTTCCACAATCTGACCGACTTTTGCCAACAGGTCTGTCCTGCCTGACAATCTTCTGTTTCATATGATATTTCAGCAACTTTCCACAGATAACCCTGCCCTTCATCATCATCATAAGGAATTTTAGAGATGCTTCTATATAAAGGACCTCGTGATCAGTTTCTGACGCCCTTGCAGTCAGTTTGCGGCATTGTCGAAAAACGCCACACCCTGCCGATCCTGTCGAATGTGCTGATCGAGAAGACGGGCGAACGTTTGATGCTTCTCGCCACCGACATCGAGATGCAGATACGCACTGGAACTATTTCGAGCGGCGATGAAGCTGTGGCAGTCACCGTTGCGGCGCGTAAGTTGCAGGACATCCTGCGCTCGTTGCCCGAGACGGCGGAGGTCAGTCTCAACCTTGACGAACGGCGCCTGCAACTCAAGGCGGGCAAGAGCCGTTTCAACCTGCAGACCTTGCCGGCTGAGGATTTTCCGTGCATGGCGCAAGCCACCGGGCAGGCAACGGTGCTGAAACTCACGCAGAAACAGTTCAAGCGCCTGCTTTCGCTGGTGCAGTATTCCATGGCCCAGCAGGACATCCGTTATTACCTCAACGGTCTGCTGCTGGTGGCGCATCACGGTGAAATAAAGCTGGTTGCCACCGACGGTCATCGGCTGGCTTACGCGAGCGAAGAGATTACCAGCCAGCAGCAGGAGCGCGTCGAGGTCATCCTGCCGCGCAAGACCATTCTCGAATTGTCGCGCCAGCTGGCGGACAACGACGAACCGCTGGAAATAGCACTGACCGGATCGCAGGCCCGTTTCAGCTTCGGCAACGTCGAGTTCGTCAGCAAGCTGATCGATGGCAAGTTCCCTGACTACGAGCGCGTCATCCCGCAAAACCAGAACAAGCTCATCAAACTCAATCGGGCGCTGTTCCAGCACTCCCTGTTACGGGTGGCGATCCTGACCAACGAGAAGTTCCGTGGCGTGCGCCTGGTGTTGTCGGCGGGCAGCCTGAAGATTCTCTCGACCAACGCCGAGAACGAGGAAGCCCAGGAAGAGATCGAAGTCGACTATGCCGGCGACGGCCTCGATGTCGGCTTCAACGTGAATTACCTGCTCGATGTGTTGAACAACGTTGCAGCAGAAACGATTGAAATTCGTCTGGCCGATGGCAATTCCAGCGCGTTGATGATGCTGCCCGACAACGAGCGCTTCAAGTATGTTGTCATGCCGATGCGGATTTGAGGAAGTAGATAAAGGATGATTGAATGACTGAAAGTACGCAGCTGCAGGACCCGACGAGCGAAGGCTACAACGAGGATTCAATCCAGCAGCTCGAAGGCCTGGAAGCGGTGCGCAAGCGCCCGGGCATGTACATCGGGGATACCTCCGACGGTACCGGCTTGCACCACATGGTCTTTGAAGTCGTCGATAACGCCATCGACGAGGCGCTGGCCGGCCACTGCGACGAAATCGTCATCACCATCCACACCGACAACTCGATCTCGGTGACCGACAACGGGCGCGGCATTCCGGTCGGCGTCAAATTCGACGACAAGCACGAACCGAAGCGCTCGGCAGCGGAAATCGTCATGTGCGTGCTGCATGCTGGTGGCAAGTTCAACCAGAATTCCTACAAGGTTTCCGGCGGCCTGCATGGTGTCGGCGTGTCCTGTGTCAATGCCCTGTCCAAGTGGCTGCGGCTGACCATCCGCCGCGATGGCAAAAAGCACACCATGGAATTCAATCGCGGCCACGCCGTGGATCGCATCATCGAGATTCAAAACGGGGTCGAGGTATCGCCCCTCAAGGTGGTTGGTGATACAAAAAATCGCGGCACCGAGGTGCACTTCCTGGCTGACGAAGAAATCTTCGGCGCCGGCACCATCGAGTTCCACTACGACATCCTGGCCAAGCGCCTGCGCGAACTGTCATTCCTCAACAACGGCGTCAAGATCAAGCTGATCGACCAGCGTTCCGGCAAGGAAGAGGATTTCGCCTTCTCGGGTGGCGTCAAGGGTTTCGTCGAATATATCAACCGCGCCAAGACCGTGTTGCACCCGACCGTGTTTTACTCGTCGGGAGAATCGCAACTGCCGGGCGGCGGTGCGATCGGCGTCGAAGTTTCAATGCAGTGGAACGATTCCTACGCCGAACAGGTGCTGTGCTTCACCAACAACATTCCGCAGGCCGACGGCGGCACGCACCTCACCGGCCTCAGGCAGGCGATGACGCGCGTCATCAACAAGTACATCGAAGAAAACGAAATCGCCAAGAAGGCGAAAGTCGATATCGCCGGCGACGACATGCGCGAAGGCCTCGCCTGCGTATTGTCGGTGAAGATGCCCGACCCGAAGTTCGCCTCGCAGACCAAGATGAAGCTGGTGTCGTCGGAAGCGCTGCCGGCGGTGCAGGAAGTGGTGGCGCAGAAGCTCGCCGAATTCCTGCTCGAAAAACCGGGTGACGCCAAGGTCATCACCGGCAAGATCGTCGAGGCGGCCCGTGCCCGCGAAGCGGCCCGCAAGGCGCGCGAGATGACCCGTCGCAAGGGCGTGCTCGACAACATTGGCTTGCCCGGCAAGCTGGCGGACTGCCAGGAAAAGGACCCGGCACTGTGCGAGCTGTACATCGTCGAGGGCGATTCCGCTGGCGGTTCGGCCAAACAGGGCCGCGACCGCAAGTTCCAGGCGATCCTGCCGCTGCGCGGCAAGGTGCTCAACGTCGAGAAGGCGCGGCTCGACAAGGTGATCTCGTCCGAGCAGATCGTCACCCTGCTGACGGCGCTGGGCTGTGGTTTTGGCAAGGAAGACTACAAGCCCGAAAAGCTGCGCTACCACCGCATCATCATCATGACCGACGCGGACGTGGATGGCGCACACATCCGTACCCTGCTGCTGACCTTCTTTTATCGCCAGATGCCCGAGCTGGTGGAGGGTGGCCACATCTATATCGCCCAGCCCCCGCTCTACAAGATCAAGCACGGCAAGAGCGAGCGCTACATCAAGGACGACAACGAACTCAACCAGTATCTGCTGATGCTGGCGCTCGATGGTGCCGCATTGATGCCACGACCGGACGCACCGGTCATCGAGGGTGCCGCTCTGGAAGAACTGGCGCGCAGCTATCTCACCTCCGAGGCCATCATCCGTCGCCTGGGCGATTTCGTCGACGCCGAAGCCCTGCATGCCATGATCGCCAACGACATCGAGTTGTCGCTCGGCGATGAAGCAGCGGCACACGCCAGTGCCGACGCCCTGCGACGTACCCTTGACGAAAGCAAGGGTGACAAGCTGGTAGTGCGCGCGGTTCTCGACGAAAAAACCGAATCCTGGCAGTTGCGTCTGGAAAAGATGCGCCACGGCAACCTGCGCACCTCCACCATCGACGAAGCCTTCCTCGTTTCCGGCGACTATGTCCAGTTGCGCAAGACCGCCCATCTGCTGGCGGGCCTGGTCGGCAACGACGCGACCATCCGCCGTGGCGAGAAATCCCAGCCGGTGGGCAGCTTCGCCGAAGCCATGCAATGGCTGCTGGGCGAAGTGGAGCGCAACCTCGGCAAGCAACGCTACAAGGGTCTGGGCGAGATGAACCCCGAGCAGTTGTGGGAAACCACCATGGACCCGGCGGTGCGCCGCCTGCTCAAGGTGCAGATCGAGGACGCCATCGCCGCCGACGAGATCTTCACCACGCTGATGGGCGACGTGGTCGAGCCGCGCCGCAAGTTCATCGAAGACAATGCGCTGTATGCGCGGAACATCGACGTTTGAAAAGTCGGCGCTGGCAGGACGGCGCGTCAGGTTTCATAGCAAGTTAACCGGGCGCGCAGGGCGTCAAGTTCCTCCTGCATGTCGGCGACCAGCGCGGCCAGTTCCGGCACGGCATCGAAGTCGCGTTCGAGTGCGCGCATGCGCCGGGCGCGCCTGAGCGCGGTGGCGGAAAGGCGCCAGCCGCCGGCCGCGCATTCAGCATGCGTGAACAAGCCGGCATCGAGCCGGACGATCAGCCACTGCGGCTGGACGGCGCATTCGGTTGCGACCTGCTCAATGGTCAGCCAGGAATCTTCGATCAGTGTGCCAATCAGGATGTCGTCGCTCATGATGTTTTCCTCGCATCGAAAGCCATTTCGCGTGCCATGATTTCATAGAGTTCCTTCGCACGCAGCGTGTCTGCGGGCGGCACGACAATAAAC
Organism: Rhodocyclaceae bacterium; assembly: GCA_013426785.1. GTDB lineage: Bacteria > Pseudomonadota > Gammaproteobacteria > Burkholderiales > Rhodocyclaceae > Sulfuricystis. The sequence continues at coordinate 14,742 of JACDZI010000031.1, forward strand.
AGATCAAGCCACAAGTCGCCGAGTGGCTCGGACGGCAGACCCTTGCCTCGCACGCGCAACCGCTGTCCGCCCCGGGCGCCGGGCGGGATGTGCACATTGAGCGTACTGCCCGGCGTGTCGACCGGAATCACCGCGCCGAGCGCGGCCTCCCAGGGTGCCAGCGGCAGCTTCATGACGAGATCGCGGCCGTCGGCGCGAAGGCGCGGATGAGGACGGAATTGCACTTCGAGCAGCAAGTTGCCGGACGGCCCGCCCTGGTAGCCCGGCGTTCCCTGTCCCGCCAAGCGGACGATCTGGCCGGCGCGAACGCCGCGCGGAATCTTTACTTTGAGCGTGCGCGTGTCGAGCACGACATGGCCGCCCTCGTCGAGCCTGGGGACGCGCAGGGAGATTTGCCGCGTCGCGCCGGAAAAACTGTCCTCGATGTCGAGCACCACCTTGGCATGATGATCTTCGCCTTGGGCGTGCTGACCGGGATGGGCACGAAAGCCCTGCGCGCCGCCCTTGCCGCCGAAAATCTGGGCGAAGAAATCGGAAAATTCCGCCGCCTCGCGTGGCGAAAACTCCTGGCCGGAAAACTCGAAGCCGGCATCCCAGTCCGGCGGCGGGCGGAACTCCTCTCCAGACCGATGGCCGCTACCCAGTTGATCGTAGGCGGCGCGCTTTTCCACATCGGAGAGCACCGCATTGGCCTCATTGATTTCCTTCATGCGCGCTTCGGCATCCGGCTCTTTCGAGACGTCGGGGTGGTACTTGCGCGCCAGCTTGCGGAAGGCTTTGCGGACTTCGTCCTGGGTTGCCGCGCGGGCTACGCCGAGAACCTGATAGTAGTCTTTGAATTCCATACGTCACCGTCCGAAGGAAGAGAGTCGGCGCTGCTTCGCCGATGCGAATAGCGGCTCGGTATCTCCTGCCGGAACAATGCGCGTGATGCAAGTCGTGATCTGTACGCTGTCATACACCACAGGGAAAGCCTGGATAATAGCCAAGCCGCTTTACGAACGGCCCAACGTTACGAAAGGCAAACCCATGTCAATCCCCAACGCCTCCCGCAAGCGTCCCCGAGCGACGGTGATCGTCCGGGTGCAGGGCGCCATCCTCCTCGCCGGCGACAAGTCCGGGCTGGTGCTGCTGCCCGGCGGCGGGGTGGACCCCGGCGAGCTGCCGATTGCCGCCGCTGCCCGCGAACTGCATGAGGAGACCGGGCTGCGGGCCACGTCGCTGCGCTTCCTGTTCCACCACGAATCGCCGATCAACCTGCACCATGTCTATTACTGCGAGGCCGATGGCGAGCCGGTGGCGGCCGACGATGCCGAAACCCTGCTCTACCTCGCCGAGCCGGCCGGTGCTACGGCGCTGAACCTCTCCCCTGCCACCCGGAAGATCCTCATCCGCTTTCAGGCCGGGTACCCGTCGCCCGACTTGTGAAAAGTCTGCTCCGGCAGGACGGCTGGAATCGGCCCAGACTGTGTAAAAACGCCATGGAAATTAAGGTGGACGGCGCGATTTACTCGACAGTTTTCAGAATGGCGGCGGAGGATTGTTCGTACCGGCTGAATTTCAGCCAATTTGAGGAGGGTGTACCGGTTTAAAACTGGCCTGGGTGTTCAACCTATCCTGAGCGATCGCCCAGGCTTACCCGATGCAAAGCCACCACCAAAGCCGAGCCATTCTGCGCTTGAGCAATATCCGGCAGCGGGATGGTCAGCCCGCGCTGGTACTGCGGCGCATCCTGGTGCGGGTTGGTCCGATATCGGTTCTTAGCTAGACGTGGTCAGACGGGTGGAGTAAATTGCGATTGCAGAGTTCACTGCCCATTTCCCCCTCGATATAAGCACTGATGGTACGCAGCCCCTATTTCCTGATCCACCTGTGCGTACTGCTCTGGGGCTTCACCGCCATCCTCGGCAAGCTGATCACCCTGAGTGCCATTCCCTTGGTGTTCTGGCGGGTCCTGATCGTGAGCGTCTGCTTGTTTGCCTGGCTGCCGGTATGGCGACAACTCGCCGGCATGACCCGGCGCGATCTGAGGATCGCTGTCATCAACGGCATGGTGATCACCGTGCATTGGCTGTTCTTCTACGGTGCCATCAAGGCGGCGAACGCCTCGGTCGCCGCCACCTGCTTGGCGCTGGCGCCGGTGTTCCTGTCGATCATCGAACCGTTGTGGCGCAAACAACCCTTCGTGGCCCGCGACCTGCTGATTGCCGTCATCGCCTTGCCGGGGGTGGCGCTGGTGGTCGGCGGCATTCCCGCCGGGATGATGACCGGCCTGTTCTACGGGGTCATGGCCGCCCTCCTCGCAGCCGTCTTCAGCCTGATCAGCAAGGGACTGGCGATGCGGGTACCGGCCTTGTGCCTGACCACGGTACAGATGACGACCGGTACGGTCATGCTAGGGGTGCTGATTCCCTTCTGGTCCTTCTTCGGCGATGGCTTTAGCCTGCCGCAGCAAGCGGACCTGTTCTGGCTGATCATCCTCGCCATCGCCTGTACCCTCGTGCCCTTCACCCTGACCAATGTGGCCCTGCAGAAGATCAGTGCCTTCAGCGTGCAACTCGCCGTCAATCTCGAGCCGGTCTATACGATCCTGCTGGCCGCAGTCATCCTGGGAGAAGGGGCCGAACTGGGCTGGACCTTCTACGCCGGTGTGGCGCTGATCCTCGGGGCGGTACTCTGGCATGCCCGGCTGCATCGACAAACCCCCGTACCTGTTCCGGCCTGATCGTCCGGGTGCATCAGCAGATCGCTCTCTCGGCGAGGACACGCTCCTGCGCGACGGTGGTTTCCGGAATCTTGCGGTGTTCGTGGGAAAGGGGTTGGGTCATAGCGGCTCGCAGTCGGCGCGGATGTCGGCGGTGGTTTTCTCGCCCAGGCCGGCTTGTTTGCCGAAGTCCGGCCATTGATCGAGGGCGGCACGAACCTCTTTGAGCGCATCCTGTGGGCGGCGGACACCGAAGCGGTCGGCCTCGGCCAGCAGATCGGCGCGGGTGATGCCGCTGAACTTGCCGTTAACGCTCATCAGGTGCTGATACGTCCATTCGCCCTTGGGGTTGTAGGCGTGGGTCACGTCGTAGGCCGGGGCCAGTTCCCAGGTGCCGCCCTGCTTGAGGCGGAAGGCGAAGTTCTTGGTGTGGTCGTCGCAGTTCTTCGCCATGACATTGAAAGCCATGCGGCGAAACGCCTGGCCGTTGGCCTCGTCGCCCAACTTGAGTTGCGCGATGGTCATGAAAAGCTGGGCATAGGCGTGGGTGGCGCGCTGCTTGTAGTCGAGATGGCTCATGGCGCAGAGCGTTTGCACGTGGTGCTTGATGGACTGGCCGTCGGCCACGTCGCGATCGAAGCGGCGAGTCATGAAGTGGGCACGGCCGCTCTCCTCCAGCAAACGGCAGGGTGACATCCGTATGCCCGCAGCCCCGGCCATCAGGTGATAGGCGTATTCGATGCGGCCGTAGTCGGCACTGCCGCCAAGCTCCGAGTCTTTGCCGACGCCATCGAATTTGAGCAGCCAGTGCTCGAAGCCGTGCGCGGCGTCGAATTGGCCGCTACGAATCTGGTAGGTCTTTGGGTTCCAGGCAACGACGGCTTTGGCGCGCGCGCCACCGGCGGAGGTACCCACCCGGATGATGTTGGCCAGCGCGGCCTGGGCCAGGACATCGCCGCACAGGTCGCCATGCACCACCTTGCGCGCGGCTTCGACCAGGGCTTTCATCTCCAGCGGATCGGCGCTCTCGCGATGGGCGCCGCGCGCCGGCTTGAACTCCAGCGCGCCCATGCCGCGCTTGCCCATGTAGGCCAGGCGGTCGAGCGTGGTGATGGCGCGTTTTTCGACACCCTTGGCGCTCATCCAGGCGTCGATCAGGGCATTACCGAAGTCGTCGGGCAGGGCATCGGCCAGCAGGCCGGGTAGGCGTTTGTAGCTCGGCTCTGACAACTCGGGAAAGGCGAAGCTGGGCCGCAGGTCGTCGAGTGGCAGGGTCAGCGGGGCCAGTTCGATGCGGTTGCGCCGCCAGGCCGGGTCGTAGGCGAAGACATAGCAGCCCAGGCGAGGATCGGGCGCTACCGCGCCGACGCGCTGGCCCCAGATGCGAACTTCAATGACGGGGGTATCCATGAGGACTTAGCCTGCCGGATTCTGTTTGCGCGGACGGCGCACGCGTTGCGGCGGCTTGGGCTGCCGTAACAATTCGAGCGGATTGACGCTGGCCTCGGGGGCGAGCATGTCCAGCCCTCGCAGGTGCTCCAGTGCCTTGAGGACGCGCAGCAAGGTTTCCACGGTCGAGCCTCGTCCGGCTTCAAGGTTGCGCAGCGCCTTTTCCGAAATACCGGCCTTTTCCGCCGTCGTGCGCTGATCCAGGTTGCGGCTCAGGCGTAAACGCTTCAGGCGCTCTCCCAGGAGTTCCTGAAGTTCGTTTGGTGCTGAAAAAGCGAGTGTTGCCATGATTATTGATAACCGGTAACTATGTGCCTATTAGATGGTTTACTTGCAATCAACCGGAATATTTATGCCTTTATATCACAACTAAACGGGGCCGTTTGCCAGTTTCTGGATAACGGCCGTGCGCACTTCGGTCAATAACGATAGCAAGACCGTGTTTCATCCACTAGGCTTGCACCACGTCTTCTACGGCGAGGCCGAGGGCGAGCCGCTGGCGGCCGACGATGCCGAAACCCTGCTCTACCTCGCCGGGCCTGCCGGCGCGACCCCGCTGAACCTCTCCCCCGCCACCCGGACCATCCTCATCCGCTTCGAGACGGAGTGGCCGGCGCCTGCCATTTAAAAAAGTCGGCGCTGGCGGGACGGCTAAGGTCAGCCATGAGTGGCCGTTGGACGGGGTGATGCTCATCCAATTGATGGCGGTAGAATAAATAGATGCTCTCGACCGATCCGATCAGGCACAAGGCCAATCAAGAACTGGACAGCGACCGCAAGGCGGAATGGGGGCAGTTCATGACGCCGGACGCCACGGCGGATTTTATGGCCGGGCTTTTCGACGAGCCAACCGACGCTGTCCGTTTGCTTGATGCCGGAGCCGGGGTCGGGTCTCTGACTGCCGCTTTTACCAGATGTTTCCCAGCGTCCTCGGTCACAGCAGAGTGCTGGGAGGCCGATCCAATAATGTGCGGCCATCTCGTTCCCTTGCTTGATGCCGTCGCGTTGCGTACTCCGGGCTTCAAATTTTCCGTCCGGAAAGAGGACTTCATCGAGGCTGCCGCCACGGAACTTATTTCCCGCAAGATGCCTCGCTTCACGCATGCGATTCAAAATCCGCCTTACGCGAAGATCAAGGCACAGTCAAAACATCGCCACATCCTACGGGCGGTCGGTGTCGAAACCGTCAATCTCTATTCGGGCTTCCTTGCCCTCACCATCCATGCCATGGCCAAGGGGGGGCAGATCGTTGCAATCATCCCGCGCAGCTTTTGCAATGGCCCCTATTTCAAGCTGTTTCGCGCCCTCCTGCTCAGGGAGTGTTCATTGCGCCGCATCCACGTTTTCGAAAGCCGCAACAAGGCGTTCAAGGATGATGCGGTTCTGCAGGAAAACGTAATCATCCGACTGGATCGCGGCATGCCGCAGGGCGATGTTGTCGTCAGTTCGAGTGCCGGACTCGATTTCGATGGTTGTCCAAGCCGTGCCTTTCCATTTTCTTGCATCGTCAAACCGGGGGATGAGGATCTTTTCATTCATGTCCCTGCGCCAACAGACGCTGCGGCTCTCTCATTCTCGCCACTTTGCGCCGGGACGCTCAAGGATATCGGTCTGGAAATTTGTACCGGGCCCGTCGTCGATTTCCGTATGACCGACGATACGCGCAGGGAGATGGAGGTGGGGACGGTTCCGTTACTCTACGCACACCACTTCAAGAAGGGTGTCCTGTCCTGGCCCGATCTCGCACACCGCAAGCCAAATGCGATTCGCGTTTCGGCATCATCCCGCCGCTGGCTGATGCCTTCCGGCACTTATGTCCTCGTCAAGCGGTTCTCGTCGAAGGAGGAGCGGCGGCGCATCACCGCTTACGTCCTTGAATCGACTGACCTGCCCGATGATCTGGTTGGTATCGAGAATCACTGGAACGTTTTTCACATCGGCAAGCATGGCCTCGACTTTGATCTGGCATGCGGCCTTGCCGCATTCCTCAATTCGACGGCCACGGATCAGGTATTCCGCATTTTTTCGGGCCATACGCAGGTCAACGCGAGCGATCTGCGCAAGATGGCATTCCCGACCCAGGAAACGTTGCGGGCACTCGGCAAGAAGGCTGGCAAGGGGCCTCTTGCGCAAGAGGCGGTCGATACGTTGATCAGCGAAATGGAGATTACCTGTGGCAACGCGTGACACCCGCCTTCGCGAAGCCATGGCTGTCCTCGTCGACCTTGACATGCCGCGCGCGCAATCCAAAGAGCGCTCGGCGCTATGTCTGTTGGCGCTACTCGATCTCCCAGCGGAAAAGAAGTGGGCGGAGTGCTCTGCGCCACTCATTGGCATCACGCCGATCATGGACTGGAGCCGCAAGCATTACGGAGCGGAATACAAGCCGAACACGCGCGAAACATTCCGCAGGCAGACAATCCACCAGTTCGTTGCTGCGGGGATCGCCCTCTACAACCCCGACAAGCCGGATCGTCCGGTCAATTCGCCGGCCGCCGTCTATCAGATCGAGCCAAGCCTGCTAGCCGTTCTCAGAAGGCGTGGGTCGCGTGGTTACGCGGTGGCCATGACCGCTTTCAATGAGAGGCGCCACTCTTTGGCGGAGCGTTATGCGATGGAGCGGGAAATGCGGATGGTTCCCGTCAGGGTCGCGCCCGGCAAGAAAATCAAGCTCTCGCCGGGCGGGCATTCGGAGCAGATCAAGGCCGTCGTCGAGAAGTTTGGCCCGCGCTTTGCCCCTGGCGCGACGCTCGTCTATGTCGGCGACACGGGCGATAAATGGGGTTACTTCGACATCGAAAAGCTTGCAGGTCTGGGGGTGAAGGTCGATAACCACGGCAAGATGCCGGATGTCGTTCTTTATTACGTGGAGAAGAACTGGCTGTTGCTCGTTGAGTCCGTCACCAGCCACGGCCCCGTCGATTCAAAGCGGCATCAGGAGCTTGCCAAGTTGTTCGCCGGCAGCACGGCTGGCCTTGTTTATGTCTCGGCTTTCCCGACCCGGCGCGTGATGAACAAGTATTTGGAGACGATCTCCTGGGAGTCGGAGGTTTGGTGTGCTGACGCCCCAACGCACCTCATCCACTTCAATGGCACTCGATTCCTTGGGCCCTATAAGACCTGACACGAAAGTGAATAGTCGCCGTTCCGCCAGCGCCGACTTTTTCGGGACTGCGCGCAGCACCCGTCGCGCCGCGCTGGCCGGCGGCCACAGGCGGAAAAAGCGTTGTCGGGTGGGGGATTTTGGCGCGCCCGAGACGATTCGAACGTCCGACCCCTGCCTTCGGAGGGCAGTACTCTATCCAGCTGAGCTACGGGCGCGCATGACTTCCAAAGCCGGCGGATTATAACCCCCGCGCCCAGGCGGGTCGCAGCCCGGCGTGTTCCGGCGCCGCGATGGCCGCGCGGACTTCGGCCAGCAGTTTCGGTTTGTCGGCGCCGAGCGTGCCCTTGAGAATAAGCCAGTTCGACGCGTGGTCGCTGCGGAACACGGTGCGCCTGAGTTCCAGGCCGGACAGGAACTGCTCCATCTCGATGAACAGTTCATGCTGCGTCAGCGGTTCCCAGCCGGGGAAGCCGGCGCGCAGGCGCTGCTCGCCCTGCGGGAAGCTGACCACCAGCGTCGCCAGGTATTCCGGCTGGGTGGCATTGGCGAGCCGGGCGGAATTTTCCGCATGCTGCCGCGACAGTTCCCTGCCGCCGAGGCCGTTCAGGATCATCACCGAGCGGCGGATGCCGGCTTCGCCGAGTTTCTGCAAAGCCTCGCAGGTGCTGGCGAAGGTTTCGCCCTTGCTCACCTTGTCCAGCACCTCATCGTCGCCGGATTCGGCGCCGACATAGGCCAGGCTGAGCCCGGCGTCGGCCAGTTCCTTGAGTTCGGCCACCGACTTCTTGCGCAGGTTGCGCGGCAGGCAGTAGCTCGACACGCGATGCACGGCCGGCAAGTGGGCCCGGATCGCCCGCAGGATGGCCAGCAGGCGCCGCGTCGGCAGCACCAGCGCATCGCCATCAGCGAGGAAGATGCGCCGCACCTCGTTGCCGAAATGCTCGCCGCAAGCGCAGATGCTGGCCAGCGTTTCGGCCTCGTTCCGCGCGTGGAACTGCTTCTGCGGCGCGGTGTACATCTCGCAGAAGGTGCAGCGGTTCCACGAACAGCCGTCGGTGACCGGCAGGATCAGCGAATCGGCCTCGGAGGGCGGGCGATAGACGGGATCGACGTAATGGACAGGAAACATGGAAAGGAATGAGGAATAAGCCGCAGTTCAGCAGTCGTCATTATGAATCAGCCGCCAGCCACGGCTGCTAGCATCGCCCGATCATGGCTACCGCACCCACGTGGCTCGCTCCCCTGCTCACCCGCCGCATGCTGATCTGCGTGTTCACCGGCTTCGCGTCGGGGATGCCGCTCTACCTGCTGCTCAACCTGCTGCCGGCCTGGCTGCGCAGCGAGGGCGTCAGCCTCAAGGCGATCGGCCTGTTTGCGCTGATCCAGTTTCCCTACACCTGGAAATTCCTCTGGGCGCCGCTGCTCGACCGTTATGCGCTGCCCTTCCTGTCGCTGGGCCGGCGGCGCGGCTGGATCCTGCTGACGCAGGCCGCGCTGCTGGTGATCATCGCCCTGCTGGGGCGACTGTCGCCGGCCAACGACCTCGGCCTGATCGTCTGGCTGGCGGCGGCGCTGGCCTTCTTTTCGGCCACGGCCGACATCGCGCTGGATGCCTACCGGCGCGAACTCCTCTCCGACACCGAGCTGGGGCTGGGTAACTCGGTGCATGTGAACGCCTACCGCATCGCCGGGCTGGTGCCGGGTTCGCTGTCGCTGATCCTCGCCGACCGTCTGCACTGGGATCAGGTGTTTTTCATCACGGCCCTGTTCATGTTGCCAGGCATGGCGCTGGCGCTGCGCGTGAAAGAGCCCGCCATCGCCGGCGCCGCGCCGCGCACGCTGCGCGAGGCGGTGGTCGAGCCCTTCCGCGAATTCATCGGCCGCGCCGGACAGCATTCGGCGCTGCTGATCCTCGCCTTCATCTTCCTCTACAAGCTCGGCGATTCGATGTGCACCGCGTTGGCGACGCCCTTCTACCTCGACATGGGCTATGCCAAGTCGGACATCGGGCTGGTGGCCAAGCACGCCGGGCTATGGCCGGCGGTGATCGGCGGCCTGCTCGGCGGGCTGTGGATGGTGAAGATCGGCATCAACCGGGCGCTGTGGCTGTTCGGCGTGGTGCAGGTGGTGTCGATCTTCGGCTTCGCCTGGCTGGCGGCGTTGGGGCCGCAGGCCGCCATCGACGGCGCGGCGCTCGGGCGGCTGGCGCTGGTGATCGGCTTCGAGGCGTTGGGTGTGGGGCTGGGCACGGCGGCGTTCGTCGCCTTTATCGCCCGCACCACCCACCCGCTCTACACCGCCACGCAATATGCCTTGTTCTCCAGCCTCGCCGCAGTGCCGCGCACTTTCGTCAATGCCACCACCGGCTGGCTGGTCGAGTGGATGGGCTGGATGACCTTTTTCCTGTTGTGTGTATTGCTGGCCTTGCCGGGCATGGCGCTGCTGGTAAAGGTGGCACCGTGGCACGAGCGCCACAGCACACTGCGGATACCGGGCAATTAAGCTGGTGTTTCAGTTTTTTCCGCTGTGCGTCGTTAAGGTTGACACGTCGCTTCGATTCGACGCGGAGAATTCACCATGGTGATCGTGATGGACATGAAAACAGGAAAAATAGAACAAATGAACGAGGAGAGCGCCTGCGCCGAGGCTGAATTCGGCGAATTCGTGGACGAAGTGCTGAATGCCGGCTGGTTGCCGCAACCGACCGAACGGCTCGAACTGCATCCGCATGTCGTGCATAAGGACCTGCCCGAAGTGGATGCCGACGAATTCCTGCGCAACCTCTACCGCAGCCAGGAATAAAGCCCGCCGTCCCGCCAGCGCCGACTTTTTACAGTGCGTGACGTCGGTCGCCGCGCGCGAAGCCAAGGGGCGGCACGTCGATGCCGCGGCCGAGGGCCATCACCTTGAACAGTTCGCCCATTTCGCCGGGTGCCAGCAGCATCTGCACGGCCCCTGCCGCGCGCAGCGCCGTTTCACCGCCGGCCTGCTGGCGCTCCAGCAGCTGTTCGCCGATACCGCAATTGATCAGGAAGTTCGCCTGGCTGGTATAGCCCAGCACGTCGAGACCGGCGCCGAAGCCGGCTTCGGCAATCGCAGTGAAATCGACATGGCTGGTGATGTCCGACAGCCCCGGCCACCAGAACGGGTCGTCATGGGCGCGCTGGCGATAGTGGCAGCGCAGCGTGCCGCGATTGCGCTGCGGGTGGTAAAGCTCGTGGCGCGGCAAGCCGTAGTCGATCAACAGCAGCGCGCCGTAGGCGAGCCGGCGTCCCCATTCGGCCACCCAAGCGTGCGCGGCGAGTGAAATTTCGCTCTCGTAGGGTGCCGCCACCGGCAAACCTGCCATGGCGCCGGCCAGTGCCCCGCCTGCCAGCCGGTCGGCCCAGCCGAAGCCGTCTTCCCCTAACACCACGCCGCGCTCCATCAGGCCCGTGTCACGCCAGGCGACGGCATGGGTCGGCATGGCGTCGAGCAACTCGTTGGCGACGACGCAGCCCGTGAAGCGTTCCGGCAGTGCGTCCCGCCAGACAACCCGCCCGGCCAGATGCGGCACCGCCAGCTCGATGGCCTGCCGCTGACGGGCGCGCAGTTCGCCCGACAGTTCGAGGATTTCATAACGCTCCGGTAGCTGTCCGAGGGTTTCCAGCGCCAGCAGCAGGTCGGCGGCCAGCCGGCCGCTGCCCGCCCCCACTTCCAGTAAAGTCGGCTCTGGCAGGACGGCGAGCACCTGCGCCACCTGCCGCGCCAGCGCCTGGCCGAACAGCGGCGTGATCTCCGGCGCGGTGACGAAATCGCCGCCCGATGCCCCGTCGCCGAATTTGTGCGCCCCGCCGGCGTAATAACCCAGCCCCGGCAGGTGCAACGCCAGCTCCATGTAATCGACGAAGGGCAACCAGCCGCCCGCGGTGCGAATGCTCGCCGCGATGCAGTCGGTCAGCGCGCGGCTCGCGGCCTGGGCGTCGGGGACAGGATTGGGCAACTCGGGGTGCACGGAACCCGGTTGCCTAGAACAGGCTGGCGAGGTGGTCGGTCAGCGAGCGTTCGTTCGCGAACGCCAGGTGATAGGTCGCGGATAAAGCCTTCGCATTCTCGTCGTTCAGCCCGGTGACGCACATCACGAAATTTCGCCCGCCGATGCCGAGGCGCTTCCTCAAGTTGAGGTAGCGCTCGATGTTCTGGCGGAATTCGCCGGTCTTGCATTCAATGCAGACGGGGATATGGCCGTCGATCAGCATGAACACGTCGAGTTCGTAAACTTCGCCGTTCGGCAGGGCGATGTTCAGGCCGCGGGCACAGGAAAAGCGCTTGCCGCGCTGCTGGGCATAGCGCAGGCTGGACATCAGGGCATGCCATTCGAGCCATTCGCCGTTGAAGAATTCGCGCACGGCCGGGGCCGTTTGCAGCACCAGCCGCACGTTGTTTTCCGGCCGGTTGTGGAAGCACTTGGCGGCGAAGGAGAAGTCGTAGAGCTGCTGGCAAAAGGCCGAAATCGCCGCAGCATCCTGCGGCGCCATGTTGCCGAGCGAGATGGTCGTGCTCGCATAACCCTTTTGCTGCGACCAGCGGATGCGTTCGACCACTTCCCGAAGCACCGGCAGGTTGGCCCCGATCGCTTCGGCTACCTCGTCGAAGAAACCGGTGGTGTCCACGCTATGCAGGTTGGCCTTCACCTTGATCTGCCGTTTGTGGAACCAGTCGTAGATGGGCCCGTGCTGCACTTCGGAAGCCAGCAGGTCGGTGCTGCCCAGGTCGATGTCATCCAGTTGGGCTGGTTCGCTCGGCAGCGCGTCGGCAACGGTCTGGCTGGTGTCGGCATCCTTGAGCAGGGCGAGTTTTTTCCGGGTGACCAGATATTTTTCGAGCAGCTTTTCGACGAAGAACAGGGTCGGGTAGACGGGGAACGAACCAGTGCAGCGGGGGCAGGAAATGTTCTGCCCCGCCAGGGAATCGGGTTTTTCCTGGAGGAGGCCGCATTGGTTGCAGCGAAAAATGGCCATGGTCGGGTGGGTCTCTAACGAAGCAGTGGGTGGGATCGTGTCACAGTGGCATTCTGCGGCGAAGCCAATGGAATAACAAGACCGTTTCGTCACATGATTGAGAAAAGTCGGCGCTGGCAGGACGGCAAACCTTGTAAATTCGCAGCGACAATGACGAACATGGACACTTCCCGCCGCTTCGGCGGCATCGAACGGCTCTACGGCGCGGGCAGCTTGGCGCGGCTGACGGCAGCGCATGTCTGCGTGATCGGCATCGGCGGCGTGGGTTCATGGGTGGCCGAGGCGCTGGCGCGTTCGGGCGTGGGACGGCTGACGCTGATTGATCTGGATCACGTTGCCGAGAGCAACATCAACCGGCAGGCGCACGCCTTGGAGACGACGCTCGGCCAGGCCAAGGTGCAGGCGATGGCGGAACGCATCGCGCTGATCAACCCGGCCTGCCAGGTCGATGGCATCGAGGAATTCATCACACCCGAGAATGTGGCGACCCTGCTGCCGGCCGGTGATGTGGTGATCGACTGCATTGACCAGGTGCGCGCCAAGGCGGCGCTGATCGCCCATTGCCGGCGCAACCAGCTTGCCGTGGTCACCACCGGCGGGGCGGGCGGGCGCACCGACCCGACGCGCATCCGCATCGACGACCTGGCGCGCACCACGCAGGACGCGCTCGTCTCGAAAGTACGGGCGAGCCTGCGCAAGGATTACGGCTTCACGCGCGAGGCGAAGAAGAAGTTCGGCGTGCCCTGTGTTTTTTCCGACGAGCCGATCCGCCGTCCTGCCGGCGCCGACTTTTCGGGTGAGTGCCAACTCGACGGCGCGGCCGGACTGGCCTGCGCCGGCTACGGTTCGGCGGTGACGGTGACGGCCGGCTTCGGGCTGGCGGCGGCGGCACACTGCCTCGGTATACTGTTGCGATGACTGCTCCCGTTGTTTTGATTACCGGTGCCGCGCGGCGTGTTGGCGCAGAGATTGCGCGCAGCCTGCATGCGGCCGGGGCGAACCTCGTGCTGCATTACCGCGATTCTGCGGCGGCGGCCGAAACATTGGCAGCCGAGTTTAACGCCCGCCGTGAAAAGTCGGCGCTGGCAGTACGGCAGGATCTGCGCGACGTGGCCGGCTTGGCTGTGCTGGTCGGGCAAGTAGTGGCGCATTTCGGCCGGCTCGATGCACTGGTGAACAATGCGTCGAGTTTTTATGCGACGCCGCTGGGCAGCATCGACGCAGCGGCTTGGGACGACCTGATCGGCAGCAATTTCAAGGGCCCGCTGTTCCTGTCGCAAGCGGCCGCTCCCGAGTTGGTGAAAGCACGCGGGTGCATTGTGAACATCACCGACATCCATGCCGAACGGCCGCTCAAAGGCTACCCGCTCTACTGTGCCGCCAAGGCTGGCCTGCTCGGGCTGACGCGCGCACTGGCGCTGGAACTCGCCCCGGCGGTGCGCGTCAATGCCGTCGCCCCCGGCCCGATCGAGTGGCCGGAAACCACGAGCGACTTCCCGCCGGCCGAGCGCGCGTCGATCATCGACCATACCCTGCTCAAGCGCGTCGGTAGCCCGGCGGACATCGCCAGAACCGTCAAATTCCTGATTTTCGATGCGCCTTACATCACCGGGCAGGTCATCAACGTCGATGGTGGCCGGACCGCGCACTTGTAGGCAAATGAGGTGACCACCTACAAACAAGCGCACAAGGCCGAGTTCGAAGCCAACAAGCTGGCCAAGCGGCTGCGCCGCGAGGTCGGGCGGGCCATCGCCGACTTCGCCATGATCGAGGAAGGCGACCGCGTCATGGTCTGCCTGTCGGGCGGCAAGGATTCCTTCGGCTTGCTCGACGTGCTGCTGTATCTGAAGGAAAAGGCGCCGATCCGCTTCGAGATCATCGCCGTCAATCTCGATCAGAAACAGCCGGGTTTTCCCACCGAGGTGCTGCCGGCCTATCTGGACGGCATCGGTGTGCCCTATCGCATCGTCGAGGAAGATACTTACTCGATCGTCAAGCGGGTGATTCCCGAAGGCAAGACCACCTGTTCATTGTGTTCGCGGCTGCGGCGCGGCATCCTTTACCGCGTGGCCGACGAGCTGGGTGCAACCAAGATCGCGCTCGGCCACCACCGCGACGACATCCTCGCCACGCTGTTCCTCAACCTGTTTTTCGCCGCCAAGCTCAAGGCGATGCCGCCCAAGCTGGTCTCGGACGACGGCCGGCATATCGTGATTCGACCGTTGGCCTATTGTTGTGAAGCCGACCTGATCGAATGGGCGCAGCAGCGCGAATTCCCGATCATCCCCTGCAACCTGTGCGGCAGCCAGCCGAATCTGCAACGGCAGCAGGTGGGGGAGATGCTGCGCGACTGGGAGCGGCGCTTTCCGGGTCGCGTCGAGACGCTGTTCCGCAGCCTCGCCAACATCGTGCCGTCGCATCTGATGGATGCGCGGCTCTACGACTTCGCCGGCCTCAAGGCGACCGGCACCCCCGATCCCGAAGGCGATATCGCCTTCGATCGGGAGGTGTTGCCGCCGCTTATTTAGCGGCCCTTATTTACCCTGGGCGTCCTGGGTACACTTCTTGATAGAGGCGGCCTTGGCGGCGCCGTGCAGCGGCTTGCCGTTCTTGTCGATGGCCTTGCCCTCGCAGTCCGATTGCGGCGCCGGCGCGCTGGTCGCCCCCGTACATTTCTTCATGAACGAATTCTTCGCGGCGCCGGCCAGCGGCTTGCCATTCTTGTCGACGGCCTGGGCTTCGCAATTCTGGGTGGCAGCCTGAGCCAGGCCGAAGGCGCCGAAGCACAGCAGGGTGGCGATGGTAACGAAGGCGAGCAGTTTTTTCATTGAATCTCCTCTAGTGGTTGGGTGTGCTGGCGGGACGGCGAGTCTACAAGGCCAACTCTGCCCCACGTTGTCTTAGCCACTGTTTGCGCTCCTGATAGTCCGGCAAGACCTTGTCCACCTCGTTCCAGAATGCGGCCGTGTGATCGCGGTAGCGCAAATGACAAAGTTCGTGAACCACGAAGTAGTCGATGATCGTGGCCGGCGCCATTATGCACTTCCAGTGAAAGTGCAGGTTTCCGTCTTTTGAGCACGAGGCCCAGCGGAAGCCAAGATCCTTGACTTCCAGCGAGCCGGGGCTGACGCCTACCTTGGGCGCAAGCGCGGCTACCCGCTGGCGCAAGCGTTCGCGCCCCTTGGCCGCGTAGAAATCCTGAAACGCCCGCTGGGCGCCGGCCTTGCCATGCCGATCGACCACCGAGCGCAAGAGACAAAAACGTCCATCCTTCAACTTCAGCGTTTCATCCTGCTGCCCCACCAGCAGCAGGCGATAGTTGGCGCCGAGGTAAAGGAAGGATTCGCCATTGACCCACTCCCTTGCCACGCGCGTTGCATTGAGATCGCGCCATTCGGCAAGGTTGCGATAGATCCACATGCGCTTGCTCAACACCGTGGCATCCACCTGCTCCGGTGTCATGCGCTGCGGCGGCCGCACGCTGATCAGCCCATCGCGTTCGATGACAATATCCGTGGTCTGGCGGTTCGCGCCCGGCAGCAGGCGGTATTTGATATTTCCAGCTTGCCTGATTTGCATTTCAGTTTGCCCCGACGCCGCGCACCAGTTCGTCGTGACGGTTCTTGGCCAGCTTCATGATCTCGACCGCGACTCGCTCGCGGTTGATCTTGAGTTACTCGATGCCGCACTTGGCGATCTCGGCTTTGATCAGCCCCCGCACCCGTTTCTGCTTGTCCGGGTTCTGCCAGAAATCGATGCTGCCGACGGTCTCCTGCAGCAATTCGACGACTTCTTCCATCAATTGCTTGAACTCGGCCTTGTGTTCCGGCGCCACCGTTCCCGCCGCAAACCCCACCTGGACGATGTACTCGTAGAAGGTCGTGGCTTCCCGGCTCATGCCGTCTTCGCCCTGCCGTCGGCCGGCGACGGCCACCTGGCGCAGCTCGGCCAGTTTTTCCACCAGCAGGTCCCATTCCTCGTGATGCTTTTCGATCAGCGCGTCGACCTTCTCCGACAGGCTCCTGAAAAAGGCCGGGTCTTCGTCGTGGTGTACCGTGCAGTGCTTGCGGAGAGCGTGCTCCATCTCGCTGGCCTTGGCCTCGTCGTTGCCGCCGGTGTGTTGCTGCAACTTCTCGATGAAATCTTCCGCCAGCAATTCGACGGGGGCGATCTTCGGATTGATGCCGAGGCTGATCAGGTGCGCGTTGATCAGCGCCTTGACCTTTTCGCCCGCATCGCCGAGATCGAGGCTGGTGTCCTTGTAACGCTCCTTCGCCACCTGCAGGATGTAGCCGAAACGTTTGGCCGGCACGCGGTAAGGCTGGGCCGAGTCGTGCGGCAGGATGATGTCCATGCTCATCAGGAACTTCTTCAGATAGACCTCGAAATCTGCCCGCCGCTTCTCGTCCTTCAGCACCCTCACCGCGGCGTCGACCACGGCGGCATCGGCTTGCAGCCCCGGCAGGCTGCCCGTGACGAACTCGGCGATCTGTCGCACGCCAAGCTCGCGGAAGTGCTGCAACAGGCGCTGGTAGCGTTCCTCCAGCACCGGCAGTTCCGACGCAATCGCTTGCAGGCCGTCGTGCAGCTCCTGCAATTCGTCGCTGGCGGCGTACAGGCTCAGAGCCTCGGTCAGGTGGTTGGCGAGGCCGATGTAATCCACCACATAGCCGCGCTGCTTGCCGCGCATGACCCGGTTGGTGCGTGCGATGGCCTGCAACAGCGTGTGCTCGCGCAGCTTCTTGTCGATATACATCACCTGTTCGACCGGCGCATCGAAGCCGGTCAGCAGCATGTCGCAGACGATCAGGAAGGCGATGCCGGTATTGGCCTGATCCGCGTCCTCCAGATCGAAAGGCTTGCAGAAGTTGGCGACGGCATTCAGCCGTTGCGCCTCCTTGCGCGCATGACTGATGTAGGCCGCTTCGTTGGTGCCGTCCGACGAAATCACTACCACGGGCTTGAGGAATTCCAGCTTGCGGATCAAGTCGGCATCCGGCTTTTCGTGAAGGCGTTCCCTGGTAATTCGTTCCGCCAGAGCCGCCTCGATGCCCTCGCGATAACGCACGCAGGCCAGCTTGGAATGGCACACCACCTGCGCCTTGAAGCCGTTGGGCAGGATGTTGTCGATGTAATGCGCAACCAGGTCGCGGGCGATGGCATCGATGCGGTTCTTCGCTTCGAGGATGTCGCCGGTGGCGCCGTACTTCTTCCTGATCGCCAGCAATTCCTCGTCGCTGCGCTCGCGGAACAAGTCCTCGAAGGCGGTATCGAAGGCGTGCTTCTCGTTGAGGGCGCTGTCCGCCGTCTTGCCCTCGTAGAGAATTTGCAGCGTGGCGCCGTCATGCACCGCGTCCATCAGCTTATAGGTGTCGATGTAGTCGCCGAAGCGCTTGTGGGTCTTGCGCTCACCATGACGCTCGGTGATCAGCGGCGTGCCGGTGAAGGCCACCCGCGCCGCGTTGGGGAAGGCCTCGAACAGGTTGTCGCCGAGGTCCGAGCCTTGCGTGCGATGCGCCTCGTCGACCATCAGGATGATGCGCGGCGAGGCATTCACCACGCCGAAGGTCTTGCCCGCCGGCATGGCCAGATAGGTGCCCAGCGCTTCGGCCACCGTATTGCTCAGCACCTGGTTGCGTTCCTGGAACTTGTGCACCATCACCATGTTGAGGTCGGAACTGTCGCTCGCCAGGTGCCGGCGCAAGTCGCTGCTGTTCTCGATCACATTTACCCGGCCGCCGATCAGCGTTGCCGTCGCCCCGAGCTGGTCTTCGAGGTCCTGACGGTCATTGACCAGCACGATCTTGTAGTCGGCCAGGTCGCCACTGGCGCGCAGCATGCGCGCGACGAAAACCATGGTCAGCGACTTGCCCGAGCCCTGCGTGTGCCACACCACGCCGCTGCGCTCCAGCGCCGTCTGGCCGCCGCGCAAGCGCTGCAATATCCGGTTGGCGGCGCGGAACTGCTGGTAACGACACACCACCTTGACGCGCTGGCCGCCTTCGGTGTCCTTGAACACGCTGCTGGTGCGCAGGATCTGCAGCAGGTTGGCGCGGTCCAGCATGCCGGCAATCAGTTGCTGCTGGGCGTTCATATCGGCCAGTGCCGCTTCGTCGCGCGGATAGAGTGTCTTCCATGCGTGGTAGTGCTCCTCGCCCGAACTGATGGTGCCGTAGTCCGCCTCGATGCCGCTGCTGCGGATCAGCAGCAGGCAGCTATGGAACAGGCGCGGTTCGCCTTCGCGCAGCCCGGCCAGTTCCGTTTCCCGCCGCCGCCGCATGTAGCGCTGCAACTGTACGTAAGCCTCCTGCAGCGGGTTGGCGCAGGTCGCCGAACCCTTCTTGCACTCCACCACGCACAACGGAATGCCATTCACGAACAGCACGATGTCGGGAATGATGAAGCCCTTGACGCAGCCCGGCGTGTCGATGCGAAACTGGTTGATGGCGTGGAAGCGGTTGTTTTCCGGCTGGTGGAAGTCGATCAGCCGTACCACCGGATCGCGCTCGCCGGTCAGTTCGTTCGCATCCACCTGCGCCTTGAACAGCAGCGCCTGCACCGCCTCGTTGGCTTCCAGCAGCGTGCGGTTGGGCTGGCGCAGCAGTTGCTGCTGCAAGTCGTCGAGCTGCGTGTCGCTGAGCCAAGGCCTGCCATCGTCGGTCAGGTTGATGCGTCGGACCGACTCGGTGAACACCTCGGGCAGCAGCCACTGGCGAAAAGTGCTGCGCAGGCTGGGCATCGGGTCCTGCGGCACGCCCGCGCCCTGGTCGATGACCGTCCAGCCCTGCTCTTCAAGCTGACAAAGAAAGGGTTGCTCGACCTCGCTGTATTCGCTCATGACCGGCTGGCGTTGGCCTTCACCCACTTCCGCCCCTTGGCGGTCAGGCGATAGCGTTGATTGCCGCTACGGGGCTTGTCCGGCAAGGTCATTTCAACCAACCCGGTCGCAAGCGCCGGCGACAGATACGCCTTGCGGAAATGTTCGGGGTCCTTCAGGTCCAGCGCCTGCTGCAATTCCTGGCGCGACAATTCGCCCGGCAGAGCAATCATCACCCGGCGAACTTCCGGGGTAACTTCCGGGGTAACTTCCGGGGTAACTTCCGGGGTAACTTCCGGGGT
>JACDZI010000032.1 GCA_013426785.1 Rhodocyclaceae bacterium
CCTTAGATGAAAGCAACGAGGACACTCTTTATCAGCAAGTGCTGACCAGTGAAACAACACTGATTAGCACCGGCCATCGCTCCTCCATCCTGAAATATCACCCGCAGGTGCTGGAACTCACCGGGAATGGCAGTTGGCAGTTGTATGCGGCGGGCGACTACCGCTTCAAGCGCTGACCCCACCAGACGCCTGGATCAGCCATCAGTCTGAGAACCGCTTCCTTAATAAATAGTAGCCCGCCCGCGCCAAGGAAGTCACGCGGACGGGACTATGCGGCTGATCCTAAATGGATTTCTTGATGTCTGCTTTCAAGTCACCATACGCGGCTTGGACTTTGCCGCTGTTGCCTTGAGTCTTCCCCTTCAGTTCAAGATCCTTGTTGCCGACGACCTTGCCGGCGACTTCCTTCACTTTGCCTTTTGCCTCTTCAATACGGCCTTTGGTTTGGTCCTTGTTCATGGTGATCTCCTGTAACTGACTGTCGACGATGATCGTGAGCACCGCTGTTGGCATCCAGCGCTCACTGTCGATCAGGGTAGCCATTGAATCCAACGGTTTCTGTACGGTAGCGTGCAGAAATTGTCGCCTCAGTGAGTCGTGTAATAAATGGGCGCTTTGTCTGGCAGCGCACAGAAACTACTTGCATGGTCATTTAGCCTCGATCATGAGTACTGCACTGTGGCATCCGCAGCCCTCTGGCTGCATGACCTCTGAACTTATCCCGAAAGGAATCATCATGAATAAACGTAACATCAATGTTATCGCGGTTGCGATTGCCATCGCATTCGGCACTGGTGCGATGGCAGCACAAGCCCTAACAACGGATGAATACAAAGTTGGCAAGGACAAGATAGCGGCCGAATACAAATTATCCCAGGCAGCATGTGGCTCATTGACTGGCAACGCCAAGGATGTCTGCGTGGTCGAAGCCACGGGCAAGGAAAAGGTCGCCAAGGCTGAACTCGAAGCCAGCTACAAGCCCGACGAAAAAGCCAATCATGCGGTGAAAATCGCCAAGGCAGAAGCGGATTACGCTGTGGCCAAGGAAAAGTGTGATGACAAGGCTGGCAAGGACAAGAAACTCTGCGTTAATGAAGCACAGGCCGCCGAGGCCCAAGCCAAGGCTAATGCAAAGACGTCGATGGCCCCCACAATGGCAACCAAGGCTGCTGAAGAGAAGACTGCCGCCCCTGCAACCAAGCAGGAATCCACCGGCGAATATGTCGACGACGCCGTTATCACGACCAAGGTGAAGGCGGCGGTATTGGCCGAGTCTTCGCTAAAGTCTGCCGAAATCAACGTCGAAACCTACAAAAGCACGGTGCAACTGACCGGCTTTGTGAGTTCCCGCGCCGATATTGATAAGGCCGTAACTGTTGCCAAGGCCGTCAAAGGTGTGATAGCCGTCAAGAATGACATGATTGTCAAAGGCCAATAGTAAGCCAGCACACCGCCAAAAGTTCCCCGGACTGTTGCTCCGGGCGACTTGTATGTGGTGTTGTTGATCGCCATGCCAGCGGCCGACTAAGCGTCTGACAGTGCTCTCTACCGCGCCATGGTCGAACAGTTCAACGCCTTCAATCCGCGCGCCAAACTGGGAGTGTAAGTATGGAAAGCGAGAAAGTACCACCGCAACTGAGCGCAACCATCCTGGAAGAGCAGTCTGAGTTGACCCTGATCGAGCTGAGCCAAGCCTGCGCGGTTCAGGTCGAGTGTATTGTCGAACTGGTTGATGAGGGTGTACTGGCACCGGTCGGGCGCGAACCGGATCGCTGGCGCTTTGGCGGCATGCACATCCGCCGCGCCACGGTAGCTCTGCGCTTGCAACGCGATCTTGGTGTCAATCTCGCCGGAGCTGCACTGGCGCTGGAGTTGCTTGATGAGGTCGAGTGGCTGCGGACGCAGCTCAAGGCCATGGGCCGCAACTGACCACTAGGCCCGGACTGCCGCTACTCGCCAATGCCGTCCCGCCAGCGCCGACATTTATAGAGGAGTGTGAATCATGCTAATCACCTTTCGATCACAGGTAGCGGGCGACGTCATGATGTTCGACCATGTGGCCCGGCAGATGCTGAGAATCATCGGCAAGGAACCAGCCGACAAGGGCATCATCACTGTAGCCCAACTGCCCGCCGCAATTGCGGCGCTGAAAGAAGCCATCACCGCCGACAAATCTGCGCGGACCGAACGCGCCGCTTCCGAAAAGTTGAAAGCCGAAACAGCACCGAACGATGGACAGGATTTGTTCGTGAGTGCTTCCCAGCGCGCCCAGCCGCTGCTCGAACTGTTCGAATGGTCGCGGAAAGGCGATAAGCCGGTGTTGTGGGAAGTGTGATCGACATTCAGATTGAGGCAGCGACGAACATAACCGGAAAGTCATCATGACCATTGACACCGATGAACTGAAGCACATCGACGCCTACTGGCGCGCCGCCAACTACCTCTCGGTAGGGCAGATTTATTTGTTCGACAATCCCCTGCTGAAGGAGCCCCTGCAACGGGTTCACATCAAGCCACGCCTGCTGGGTCACTGGGGCACCACGCCGGGACTGAACTTTATCTACGTGCACATGAACCGGGTGATCCGGCAGAAGGATCTGAGCATGATCTTCATCGCCGGCCCCGGTCACGGCGGCCCGGCGGTTGTGGCGAACACCTGGCTCGAAGGCAGCTACAGCGAACTGTATTCAGACATATCGCCGGACGAAGAGGGCATGCGCCGGTTATTCCGGCAGTTCTCCTTTCCCGGTGGGATTCCCAGTCATGCGGCTCCGGAAACGCCAGGTTCGATTCACGAAGGTGGCGAACTGGGCTATGCCTTGTTCCATGCCTACGGCGCGGTGTTTGACAACCCGGCGTTGATCGCCTGCTGCGTCGTTGGCGATGGCGAAGCGGAAACCGGGCCGCTGGCCACTTCGTGGCACTCCAACAAGTTCCTCAATCCTCGCACGGACGGTGCGGTGCTGCCGATCCTGCACCTGAATGGGTACAAGATCGCCAGCCCGACCATCTTCGCCCGCATCGACCGCACCGAACTGGAAAGCCTTCTGACGGGTTATGGCTACAAGCCCTACTTCGTCGAGGGCGACGAGCCCGAAGCCATGCATCGGCTCATGGCCGCCACGGTCGATACGGTGATTGCCGAAATTCGCGAAATCCAGTTCAGGGCACGGAATGAAAATGACGCGGGCCGCCCGCGCTGGCCCATGATCGTGCTGCGCTCACCGAAGGGCTGGACCGGGCCGAAGACAGTGGATGGCAAGAAAATCGAGGGCTACTGGCGTTCGCACCAGGTACCGTTCAGCGAAATGGAAAAGCCCGAGCATGTGCGGCTGCTGGAGCACTGGATGCAGTCCTACCGGCCGCAGGAACTGTTCGATGCCGACGGCCGGCTGATGCCCGAGCTGGCGACAATGGCGCCTATCGGCGCACGTCGCATGGGCGCCAATCCCCACGCCAACGGCGGTGGTTTGCTCCGCGACCTGCGCCTGCCGGATTTCCGTGACTATGCGGTGGCCGTAGCCACGCCCGGCGAAACGCTGGCCGAGTCGACGCGGGTGATGGGCATTTTCCTGCGCGACGTGATGCAGAAGAACCCGGACAACTTCCGTGTCTTCGGCCCGGACGAAACCAACTCCAATCGCCTCGGTGCCTTGTTCGACGTCACCGACCGTAGCTGGATGGCTGAGCGGTTCGACTACGACGACCATCTCGCCGCCGATGGCCGGGTGGTGGAATTTCTTTCCGAGCACGCCTGCCAGGGCTGGCTCGAAGGCTATCTGCTGACTGGCCGACACGGGCTCTTTTCGTGCTATGAGGCGTTCATCCACATCGTCGATTCGATGTTCAACCAGCACGCCAAGTGGCTGAAGGTCTGCAACGAAATTCCCTGGCGCTGCCCCATTGCCTCGCTCAATATCCTGCTCACCTCGCACGTCTGGCGGCAGGACAACAACGGCTTCTCGCACCAGGACCCGGGCTTCATCGATCACGTGGTGAACAAGAAGGCCGACATCATCCGCGTCTATCTGCCGCCGGATGCCAACACGCTGCTAGTGGTCACCGACCAGTGCCTGCGGAGCCGCAATCTCATCAATGTCATCGTTGCCGGCAAGCAGCCCGAGCATCAGTGGCTGGACATGGACGCCGCCATCAACCACGCCGGTGCCGGCATCGGCATGTGGGAATGGGCGTGCAACGACCAGCCAGGTGAACCGGACATCGTGCTGGTAGCGGCGGGCGACGTGCCCACACTGGAAATGCTGGCGACCATCGCCATCCTGCGCGAGTTGGTACCCAACCTGAAGATGCGCTTCATCAATGTCGTTGACCTGATGACCCTGCAACCGCAGGAGGAACACCCGCATGGCCTGTCGAGCAAGGAGTTCGATTCGTTGTTCGGCACCAACAAGCCGATCATCTTTGCCTACCACGGCTACCCGTGGCTGATCCATCGCCTGACCTACCGGCGCACCAGCCACCCCAACCTGCACGTGCGCGGTTACAAGGAGGAAGGCACGACGACCACGCCGTTCGACATGGTGGTACTCAACACCCTCGATCGCTTCCATCTGGTGATGGACGTGGCGAACCGGGTGCCGGAACTCCAGGCCCAAGCCGCACACATCAAGCAGCGCATGCGCGACAAGCTGACCGCGCACACCCGGTACATTCACGAGCACGGCGAAGACATGCCGGAAATACGCGACTGGAAGTGGCCGGCGCAAGGAGCTAACCCATGAACGACAGCAAGAACATGAAGAACGATAGCCCCTTGCTCGCGCTCAAGGCACTTGGTCAGCATGTCTGGCTCGACAATCTCTCACGCGCACTGCTGCAGGAAGGCAGCTTGCAGCGTCTGATCACCGAGGACGGGATCGACGGTGTGACCTCCAATCCTGCCATCTTTCAGAAAGCCATCGCCGGAAGCCCTTGTTACCACGATGAACTGGTGCGCTTGCGTAACTCGCCCCTCGCCGCCGAAGCACGCTACGAATCCCTGGTGATTCCCGACATTCAGGCGGCCTGCGATATTCTGCTGCCGGCTTACCTATCCACTCAGGGTGATACCGGTTACGTCAGTCTCGAAGTCTCGCCCGCCCTGGCACACGACGTAGCGGGCACGGTGGCGGCGGCACAGCGCCTGCGGCGTGCCGTCGGGCGCGAGAATCTGCTCATCAAGGTGCCGGGCACGCCCGCCGGGGTGCAGGCCTTCGAGCAGTTGACCGCTGCAGGCGTCCGCGTCAACGTCACGCTGATTTTCTCCCTAACGCAGTACGAAGCAGTAGCGCAGGCCTATCTGCGCGGTGCGCAGCGCTGGCTGGATGACGGCGGAAACACCGCGCAATGTCGCTCGGTGGCCAGCGTTTTCCTGAGTCGTGTCGATACCCGGGTAGACAAGCGCCTCGATGTCATCGGTGCAAAACCGGCCCTGGTGCTCAGGGGCAGAACCGGTGTGGCCCTCGCCAAGCGCTGCTATTCAAGATACCTGGAGATTTTCCACGGCCCGGCCTTCGCAACACTCGCAGAAGCCGGCGTGCGGTCGCAGACGCCCCTGTGGGCCAGCACCGGCAACAAGAATCCGGCTTACAGCGATCTGCTTTACGTCGAGCCGCTGATCGGTCCGGAAACCATCAGCACCCTGCCGGATGCAGCCCTTGCCGCTTTTCGCGATCACGGCTGCGCGGCCACCACGCTGACGACCGGCATGCGTGAGGCACACAGCCACAATGTAGCGCTCAGGGCATTGGATATCGACCTTGGCGAAGTCGGCGACTCCTTGCAAACCGATGGCGTCCGCCTGTTCGGCGAGGCGTATGAACAGCTACTGATTGGCATCGCCCAATTACCGTACTGACGCCACCGTCCGTGCCTTCCTGCGGGAAAAGCCAATCGGCCCAACGGTGGCGCGAGTCTTAAACTTGCTAATGTAACTTGGCCTGGGCATCAGCCAGGCCGGTTTTTAGGTCTTCCCAAATTTTGTCACTGGTTTCCTTGACCTGCGCCCACGCGTCGCCGCTGGCCTTCGCGAGTACCTTCATATTTTCAGAAGCGGCGCGTTGGCGCTTACGCAATTCAACAAGCTCACTTGAATACTTGACCTTGAGGTCAGCCTCGGCGTTTTGAACTTTGGCTTCCAATAAATTGATTTGCGCGCTCCACTCCTTCAGTTGCGCTGCTCTTTTCTGTTTGCAGGCTTCTTGCAGTTCCATGATTGACTCCTTGTCGTTGTGGGAAATGCCAATGACTTGATCTACTTTGTCATCAGCCGATTATCAACAGACGCTACTCCGGCCACGGCGCTCGCGAGAGCTTTTGCCCTGTCACTATTCGCCTGCGAATCGACCGATCCGCTCAGTGTCACCACGCCTTTGATGGTATCAACACTGATTTGCAGTGTCTTGAGGCCAGGTTCGGAAAATATCGCCGCTTTGACCTTGGTCGTGATCTCGGCATCATCAATGGCTACGCCGGTCTTCTCACTTTGCGTACTGATTTTCTCGCCGACTTTATCCACAGTTTCACTAATTCTCTTGCCGGCCGCATCAGCCGTATTGTCAATCGACTTGCCGGCACTTTCAGCCGGCCCGGGCTTATCACAAGCAGCAAGTCCAACGGCAATCAGAATAGAAATGGCGATCAGTTTATTGTTCTTTAACGTTTTCATTCTTATTTCCTTTTCAAGTGGATTCGTAGCGGTAAAAGATTGGCTCGTCATAGGACGAACTAGATCCGGCCCAACAGCAGCAAAATGATCAGGATCGTCAGCAACAGCCCAACCCCACCGCTGGGACCGTAACCCCATCCACGACTGTGAGGCCATGCCGGTATTGCACCAAGCAGCATCAGAACCAGAATAACCAACAGAATTATTCCCAATGACATGGCGTCTCTCTTTCATAAGTTATGGGCACGGTATCCGGAAATGCTCTCGCGGATTGCCGCGGGTGCAATGTCATTTCCTGACTGTAATCCTACTCAGGCAGGGAAATTCATCTGTACGCCAGCACACATGGAAGCCAACAGTTCGTTGGCGCACAGATTGGCTGGACCGACATGGATCAGGATGCGCAGTGAGCAGCAGCGGTCGAACAAGGCTGTGATTGCCCCGCTCATTCACACACACCAGGGAGACATGATGAATACTGAACTTGTCACAAATCCTCAGAATGCAGAAAGCAACGCGAAGGCGCTTAGCAAGGATTATCAAAACGTCGTCAGCGATGCAGATGACCTGTTGAAGGATATCTCCAGCGCCACCGTCGATACACTTGCTTTGGCGCGCTCAAAGATCGAAGAAAAACTGGGCAGTGCGAGATCCAGCGTCGAAGCTGCACGCATCTCAATCACAGGAAAGGCTCGGGACGCCACAGACAGCATCCATGGATACGTTGCGGAGAATCCATGGAAAGTTGTTGGTATTGCCACTGCGGTAGCCGTTGCCGGAGTCATCATCGGGGCTATCCTGAACCGCCGCTGATTGACGTGCTGGCCGTGAATCATGGCATATCACACGACCAGTCTTGCCGTTGCGACAGTGGTTTTCCTGATCGCTACGGTGAGTTGTGCAACTTTGCCGGACGCGGATGCGCTCATTGAACGTCATAGCAAACAAGCTGCCAGATTCAAAAATGCACGCGGCACAATCTCTGCACGGAATAGCGCCGCCATCGTCGCGGAACTTAAACGCAAATCTGGCGACATCGATATTCTTGACAAGCAGATTGCGTTGGAGCAGGCGATTGTCGGCAGCCCGCTCATCCTTGGCAACAAGGTCACCCTGCTGCAGGACGGTGCAGCGACCTACCCTGCCATGCTTGCTGCAATCAGCAACGCGCGGGACCACATCAACTTGGAGTCCTACATTATTGATGATGATGAAATTGGCCAACAGTTTGCTGGTCTGCTGCTGGCGAAGCAAAAAGTGGGCGTCCAGGTCAATGTGATCTACGACAGCATTGGCGGAATCAATACGCCGCGGGCATTCTTCGAGCATCTGAGCGCGGCCGGCATCGAGGTACTCGAATTTAATCCGGTCAACCCGTTCGCGGGAAACACGCCGTGGCTACCCAACAACCGTGATCACCGGAAACTGCTGGTAGTGGATGGGCGGACCGCATTCATTGGTGGCATTAATATCAGCAGCGTCTATTCATCTGGATCGGTCATCCACCGTGTCGGAAATGAAACCAGGAGCCCCATTGCTTGGCGCGATACCGATCTCCAGATCGAAGGGCCGGTAGTGGTGGAATTCCAGAAACTTTTCCTGGCAACTTGGGAAAAACAGCGTGGCAAACCGCTTGCAGGGAAGAACTTCTTTCCTACCCTGAGGCCAGAAGGGAAAGATATTGTGCGCGCCATCGGCAGCACACCGGACGACCCCTACAGCCAGATCTACCTCACGCTGATCTCCGCCATAGGCAATGCCGAAAAGCATATTCACCTGACGCATGCCTACTTCGTCCCCGATCCCCAGTTGCTCCAATCCCTGATCGAAGCGGTCGGGCGTGGAGTTGACGTGAAACTTATTCTGCCCGGCCACTCCGATTCGAACATCACGTTTCACGCCGGTCGTGCGCACTACACCGCCCTGCTGAATGCAGGGATCAAGATTTACGAGCGCCAAGGGCCGCTGTTGCATTCCAAAACCGCCATCATCGACGGCGTGTGGTCTTGCCTGGGTTCGAGCAATTTTGATTGGCGCAGTTTTCTCGATAACGACGAGGTCAATGCGGTAGTGCTGGGGCGCGACTTCGCCCGGCAAATGCAGGCCATGTTCGACAAGGACATGCAGGGTTCGGCAGCCATTGATCTCGCCACCTGGCAGCGCAGATCCCCTTGGCTGCATGTCCAGGAGTGGGCGGCCAGTCTGGTGCAGCGATGGTTTTAACCCCAACCCTCGCATGCAGACTATGTCTGATCCTGGCCTTGGGCGGGTGCGGCTCGATTACTCGGCAGGACGCCCCGCTTACCCCGATCTACGTACCGGATGCGTGGTCGGCAGCACCGGTCGCCACGCCGGGCGTTGCGACCTCGCTGGCGCCGTGGTGGCGGCACTTCGATGACCCGTTGCTCGGCAGCCTGATCGAGCAGTCCCTGATCGCCAATACCAGCGTCAAGAGTGCACAGGCCGCGCTACGGCAGTCCCGTGCCCTGCGTGATGTCGCGGCAGCCGGGTTGCTGCCGGCGCTTGGCGGTTCCTTGTCGGCACAGCAGAGCCGCACGGACGGCAATCGCAATGATGACAGCTTCAAAGCCGGTCTTGACGCGAGTTGGGAGCCTGACATCTTCGGCCGCAATCGAAGCGCGCTGGCGGCAACCGAGGCCACGGCCCGTGCCAGTGTCGCCAGCCTTGGTGACGTGCAGGTATCGGTCGCCGCCGAGGTGGCACTCGACTACATTGCTCTGCGTAGTGCCGAGGCGCGGTTGGCGATTGCCGAAGCCAACCTGGCCAGTCAGTTCGAGACACTGCGGATAACCCAGTGGCGTCTGCAGGCGGGCCTGGTGACATCCCTCGAAGCCGAGCAGGCACGCGCCTCTGCCGAACAGACCAGCGCCCTGTTGCCGGCCTTGCAGACGAGCATTCAACAAACCCGGCATGCCCTCGCGGTATTGACGGGCCAGCCGCCGGCAGCCCTGGCGAGGGTGCTGGCCACCGCCAGTCCAATACCGCAAGCGGCGGATGATTTGGCGCTCAGCATTCCCGCCGCAACCCTCCGCCAGCGGCCCGACGTGCGGGCTGCGGAGTATCAGGTGATGGCAGCGGCAGCCCGCGTGGCGCAGGCCGAAGCGGCGCGCCTGCCGAGTTTCGAACTGGGCGGGTCGATTGGCTTGAATGCGCTGACGTTCGCCGGCCTAAGCAACGGTGCGACGGTCGTCAGCGCACTATTGGCCAGCGTGTCGTTGCCGCTGTTCGATGGTGGCGCCTTGCGCGCCCAGGTGCGTGCCCAGCAAGCGGCACTGGATCAGGCGCAGGCAGCGTACCAAGCCACAGTGCTGACGGCCCTGAAAGACGTCGAGAATGCACTGGTTGCTCTGCGGGGCGACCGCGAACGCCTGCTGCGCCTGCAACAGGCCGCCGAGGCAGCTGCCAACGCTTCGCTGATGGCGCGTCAGCGCTACGGCAGCGGCTTGATCGATTTCCAGGTCGTGCTTGAAACCCAGCGTACCCAGTTCAACACGCAGGACGGCGTTGCCAGCGCCAGCGCCGACCTCGGTGCCGACCATGTCCGCCTGTACAAGGCACTCGGCGGCGGCTGGCAGTCGGATCCGGACCCAACTGCCAACATCAACGAGGACATCCCCCGCGCGCCCAGATGACGAACACTCCGATCACTCCACCTGAAACGGGTGGCGAAACTGATCTCGCCACGCTGCTTGCCGAACCTGCACCGCGCTCTTGGTATCGCCGCCCCGTGCTGTGGGGCGGCGTGGTGCTGCTGGTACTGATAGCGGCAGGCCTGTGGTACTGGCAGGCGAGTCGGGCCGCCAGTGCCGCGCCGAGTTACATCACGCAGGTCGTGGCGCGCGGCGACCTGACACTGTCCGTTACTGCCAACGGCACGATCCAGCCCACCCGCTCGATCAACATCGGCAGCGAGCTGTCAGGAACGGTGCTCCAGGTTAACGTCGACGTCAATGACCGGATCAGGAAGGGACAGGTTCTGGTGGTTCTGGACACGGCCAAGTTGCGTGACCAGATCCTGCGCTCGACCGCCGCACTGGCAGCCGCGCGGGCGAAGGTCGCCCAGACCGTCGCCACGGTGAAGGAAGCCCGGGCTACCCTGGCACGCTTCGAAGAAGTGGCGCGCCTGTCGGGCGGCAAGGTGCCGTCCAAGACCGAGCTCGACAGCAGCCGGGCGACACTCGAACGGGCCACGGCCGACGAGACCAGTGCGCGTGCCGGTGTCAACGAAGCACAGGCGACGCTATCCACCGACCAGATCAATCTGTCCAAGGCCTCGATCGTGGCACCGACCGACGGCATCGTCCTGACGCGGACCGTGGAACCGGGGAATGCGGTCGCCGCTTCACTACAGGCGGTCACGCTATTTACCGTCGCCGAAGACCTGACTCGGCTGCGCCTGTGGGTGTACGTTGACGAGGCTGACGTGGGCGCGATCAAGCTGGGACAGGAGGCCACTTTCACCGTCAGCGCCTATCCCGCGCGCCAGTTCCCAGCTAGCGTTACACGCGTTGGCTTCGGTTCAACAATTAGCGACAACGTCGTCACCTACCTGACTTACCTTGACGTGGACAACGCCGACCTGAGCCTGCGACCGGGCATGACGGCCACCGCCACCATCACGGCGACGCAGCTCAAGGATGTGCTGCTGGTGCCCAACACCGCGCTGCGCTTCTCGCCTGCTTCTGCAGCGGGAGACGCAGCGGCCAGGAAGGGCGGCGGGATCAGCCTGCTGCCGCGCATGCCGAACAGTGCCACCCGCAAGTCGGCAGCGGCCGGCGCCAGTACGGCAGCGGCGCGTCAGGTGTGGGTGCTGCGCGCTGGCCTGGCAGTGTCCCTAGCCGTGACGCCCGGGATCAGCGACGACCGCATGACCGAGATCACCGGCGGCGACCTGCAAGCCGGGATGGCGGTCATCACCGATCAAAAGACGTCGGTCGGGAAATGAGCGAGCTGCTGATCCAGCTCAGGGGTGTGACCAAGGTGTATGGAAGCGGTCAGGCCGAGTTGCTAGCGCTGAAGGGCATCGACCTCGATATCGAACCGGGCGAATTCGTCGCGATCATGGGCCCGAGCGGCTCGGGCAAGTCGACGGCGATGAATATCCTCGGCTGCCTGGACATGCCCAGCGCCGGGCAATATCTGTTCAAGGGCGCGCATGTCGAAGCCTTGTCGCGTGACCAGCGTGCTCGCTTGCGCCGCCGCTTTCTTGGCTTTGTGTTTCAGGGCTTCAACCTACTGGCACGGACCTCGGCACAGGAAAACGTCGAACTGCCGCTGCTCTATCGGGGTGACAGTGCCGGCGTGCGGCGTGCGGCGGCCGCCAAGGCCTTGCAGGCGGTCGGTCTCGGCGGCTGGGAAGACCACACGCCGGCGGAACTTTCCGGCGGCCAGCAGCAGCGGGTGGCCATCGCCCGCGCCATCGTCACCGCACCGGCCGTGGTGCTGGCCGACGAGCCGACCGGCAATCTGGACACCCAGCGCAGCCACGAAATCATGGCCTTGCTGATGGGCCTGAACCAGGATCAGGGCATCACAGTGCTGATGGTCACCCACGAGCCCGTCATGGCCGCCTACGCGCGGCGCAGGGTGCATTTCCTCGATGGCAGCATCGCCGAAGATGTCGCGAACACGCACCCGACCACGGCGGCACTGGTCGTACCAGCGCCGGAGCCGGCAGGGGCCATCTGATGCTCTACAGCGTTTTCATGCTGGCCTTGCGCTCGATCTTGCGCAACCTGCTGCGATCCTTCCTCACCATCCTGGGCATCGTCATCGGCGTCAGCGCGGTGATCACCATGGTGACGCTGGGCAACGGTGCCACGCAGTCGATCAAAGCGCAAATCTCCGGGCTGGGTACCAATCTGCTGATGGTTCGGCCCGGACAGCGCGGTGTGCCCGGCGGAGGCGGGGGCATTGGCGTAGCGCAATTCTCCGAGGCGGATGCGGCAGCGATCCTCTCGCAGATCGGCGGTGTCGCTGCCGTGGCGCCCGAAGGTCGTGCCAGCCTGACGGTGGTGGCGAACGGTCGCAACTGGGCTACCAGCGTCATCGGCAGCAGCAACGCCTGGTTCGCTACCGGCAACTGGAAGCTCGCCAGCGGCCGCCTGTTCACCGCCGACGAACAGCTTGCGGGCGCCGCCGCGTGCCTCATCGGCGAGACGGTACGCCGCGAAATCTTCGACGGCACGGTCGGTCAGACCGGCCTTGGCGAGCATTTGCGGGTACGCAAGTTCTCCTGCACCGTGATCGGCATCCTCGCCGCCAAGGGCCAGAGCGGCATGGGCGACCAGGACGACACGGTGGTAGTGCCGCTGCGCACGCTGCAACGCCGCGTGACCGGCAGCGTCAAGGTTGCCACGCTGCTGATCTCGATGCAAGAGGGCAGCGATGGCGCGCGCCTCAAGGCCAGCCTGAAACAGCTGCTGCGCGAACGCCGCAACCTCGCCATTGATGACGACGACAACTTCAACATCTTCGATACGCAGCAACTGGCGGAGACGCTGTCGAGCACCACCCAGGTGCTGACCACCCTGCTGGGTGCCGTGGCGGCGGTGAGCCTGCTGGTGGGCGGCATCGGCATCATGAACATCATGCTGGTGAGCGTCACCGAGCGCACCCACGAAATCGGCCTGCGCCTGGCCATCGGCGCGCTGGAACACGAGGTGCTGCTGCAATTCCTCATCGAGGCGGTCGTCCTGTCGGCACTGGGCGGCGTGGTCGGCATCGTCATCGCCACCGCCGCGTCCTGGGGGTTGTCCTCCCTGATGGGCGTGCCCTACGCCTTTGACCCCTTCATCAACCTGCTGTCACTGGCCTTTTCGGCCGGCATCGGGGTCCTGTTCGGTTATTTCCCGGCTCGTCGCGCCGCGCGCATGGATCCGATCGAGGCATTGCGGCACGAGTAAGGCACGGTTCTGGTAATCGGGCCGTCCTGCCAGCGCCGACTTTTGCGCTCTGTGCGAGAGCGTACAGATTGAGCCGCGCGCTTGTCGTATGTTGGCTTTCATTCA
Source organism: Rhodocyclaceae bacterium (assembly GCA_013426785.1). Classification (GTDB taxonomy): domain Bacteria; phylum Pseudomonadota; class Gammaproteobacteria; order Burkholderiales; family Rhodocyclaceae; genus Sulfuricystis. Next base: position 13,699 of record JACDZI010000032.1, read on the forward strand.
AGCGACAGGAGCGCATTCCATGAGCACAATCGATACCACAGCAACACCCGCATCCGAATCAGTGAAAAACGAAGAACAGGGACGCCACGAGGCGCTCTATGATCGTTATGCCGAACGAACGCGTGAGCTTTTCGAGGCCAGCCAGGAAAAGGGCAAGGAAGCGATGGACAAGGCTATCGAGATGGCCCGGGAGCAATTCACCGCCGCTGGTGAATTTTCCGCTGAACAGGGTGAAGCGTTCAGGAAATACATGCAACGCGATCTGGCGCAAACGGAGGCCGACATGCGCACTGTGGGCCAGGAAGCCGCCGAGCGTTTTCAACCGGCGCGGCTGGGTGCAGGTGCCTTTTCTTCAATGGCGCGACTACTCCAGGCCACAGGCTCGGCGCTGCAGACCCTCTCGCACAAGGCCGAGGTTGCCCTGCACTACAACACGGGCGAGATAACGTCTGCAGGGACGCTGACCTGCACGAAGTGCGGTCAGACGGTGCGACTCAAACACAGTTCGCATATCCCGCCCTGCCCGAGGTGTCATGGCACCGAATTTCGCAAGGGATACTGACGCTAATGTAGGCCGCGTCGCAACTCGGCCACAGGCGCGACTTCATGCATGGCCAGTTGCGGCGCACCCGCCAGGGCGAGATTGATCCGGAACGCGCTGCCCGCACCGACGGTGCTCTCCACGCCGATGATGCCACCCATCAGTTCGACCAGTCGTTTGGTCACCACCAGGCCAATGCCCGTGCCTTCTTCCAGACTGGTTTCCTTGCCGAGACGATTGAACGGCTGGAAAAGCTGCGCCAGTTGTTCCACAGTCAGTCCCGCACCGCTATCCCGGACACTGATGCGCAATGCATCCGGCGCAAGCGGCGTGCACTCCACGGTGACCGTGCCGGCCGGCCGGTTGTACTTGATGGCATTGCTGAGAAGATTTTCTTTCGTCTGTTGGATGACGAACAGACGCCGAAACCGGTGCAATTCAGAGTGCCCCTTTGTACTGGATCGGCAAGGCCACCCCTCGACACGACAAACATGCGAACGCGACCGTATTGGCTCCATGATCTACAGCCACTCAAGCCGGATATCTGGCTTGTTCTGCTTGGTATTGCCGGTTGCGTCCCGATGTTGCTCTGGATGCTGACATCGACCGCCATGTCGGCAGACGTGTCTTTCAATGCGGATTTTGGGCACACACCGACAGAAAGTACCGTCAGCGTCCTGAGCAATTGCCCTGAGTGTGGCGTTGTGTCTTCAAGGCGGGAAATAGCAGGTGCCAATCCCGGCATCGAAGTCACCGTCCGCATGAAGGATGGATCGGAGCGCCAGTTCGCGGATGCAAGTTCCTCAATCTGGCGGGTTGGGGAGCGCATGATCATCATCGAAAGCACAAATCAGGCGGACGATTGATCTCAAGCCAGCCGGTGCAGCCCGTACATCGTCCCCGCCAGCATGATGGGCGAGTGTCCTGGCTTCCGGGTTTATGCCGGAAAGATGGATGAAGAGCGCCAATGCCTTCGTACTCCAGCGCACGGAACTGCTGTGGGCGAAGATGACAATCCACCGATTGAACCGAATGGCGTTTGGCTATGTCACGTTTTCTTACCGTAGGGCTGCTAGTCTTTACCCTGACTGTGGGCGTGGCCTATCCCGCACAGCGGAAACCCGAGGCCGTCGTTGCCGTCGCTGCGGTGGAACCTCAAATCGGTTTGATCCGCACGCTGATCGCTGTCGGCAAATTTGATCAGGCTGCGCTACTGATCAAGCCCTTGCGCCTGAAGTATCCAACCCATATCGAAGTGCTCGAAGCTGCTGCTGAGCTTGCCGCAGCCCGGCAAGACCATTTTGACGAGTTGGCCGCATATCAAATCATCGATGCACAACAACCCGGCTATCGCCTTGCCGTACGTGGCAAAGTGCTGGCCTTGGCGCGCCTGGGCATGCCGCAACTGGCGCTCGAACTGGCGGACCGCTACCCCGATGTGCTCACCATCGCAGAACATGAGGCGATCGCCGCTGACCGCACCGCGCGGCTGATTCGCTGGGGTGTGATTACTGCCGATAGCGGGCGCGGGCCAACGCGCTTCGCCGGAATCGACCGTGCGCTGGTCGATAGCGAGGCCGCGGCCGCGCTCGCCTTGAATCCGATTGCCGAACTGAGCGGGACCGAGCGCCAGCTTGCGCTCGACCGCATCATCGCCTTGCACGCGCGCTATCGCATGCGTGACGCGGTGATCCTGTACGAGGCGATGGCGGCGCGGCCTGCTGCGCTGCCGGCCTATGTTCAGTCGGCCGCAGCGGGGGCTTATCTTTATCTTGAGCAGCCGGAGCGCGCGCGCGACCTGTATCGCGCAGCACTGGCCGACGTTCCCGACAACCTGGAATCGCGCCTGGGACTGTTCTATGCGCTGGCCGAGGGCGAGGAACATGCAGCGGCGCTGACCCAGATCGAGAACACGGTCGCGGTTATACCGTCGCAGATAGATGCCTGGAGTCCAAAAACAATCCACGAGAATCCTGCCTACGCCCGCGTGCTCGCCGCGCGCGCCATCGCGCCACTGCTGGCGAATCGGCCAGGCGAAGGTTGGCAGCGCCTGCAAGCCTTATCCGCCAGGGCACCGGGCAACATGGATATTCGCACCGATTACGCGAGCGCCATGCGCGCCCGTGGCTGGCCACGCACCGCGGAGGAAGAGTTGCGCTGGATACTTGCGCTCGTTCCAGGCCATAGCGGGGCGCTGGGCGAGCGCGCCGGCGCTCTGCTCGAAATGCGGGACTTCAAGCGTGCCGAAGCAGCGCTGGCTGCGGCACAAGCCGAGGAAGCCGAAAATGGACGCGTGGTGCGCGCCGGGCGGCTGGTAGAGGTCAACAATCTGCGCGAACTGATTGTCGATGGCACCTATGGCCGGTCGTCCGGCGGGCCCGGCGGGACGCGCGATCATGCACTCGATACATGGCTCTACTCAAGCCCCATCGCCTACAACTATCGTGTCTTCGGCCACGTGCACAACGCCGCAGCCAGCTTTGCCGCCGCTACCGCGAAGCGTAACCGGGCTGGCGTCGGCCTTGAATATCGCTCACCGCTGATAACCGCCAGCGGCGAGCTTTCGCATGATGCGACCGATGGGAATACAGGGTTGGCGGCGGCACTGGCCTACACACCGGATGACTATTGGACATTCGGCGGCACGCTTGCCACGGAGTCAAACGATGCGCCATTGCAGGCGAGCCTGGCCGGCATCAGCGCACGTCGCTTTGCCGGTGAAATTGGCTGGCGCGCCAGCGAGTCACGCAGTGCTGCCGTGTCCTATGCACTGATGGATTTCAGCGACGGCAATCGCCGCGATATTGCCCAGGGCCATTGGACCGAGCGGGTGATCGCCGGTCCAGTCTACAAGCTTGAAGTGACCGGCAGCGTTTACGCCTCGCAAAATTCACGCACCAACGCAGCGTATTTCAATCCGGAACGCGACGCTTCGGCAACGCTGGAGTTCAGCAACGAATGGCTGCAATGGCGACGGTACACCCAGGCATTTCGTCACCGGGTGATCGTCGAGGTCGGCAGCTACTGGCAGCAAGACTTCGGCAGCGGCGCGGTGGTCGGCGGTCGCTACGAACAGGAATGGGAGGCCGATGATCGCCTGACACTGCGCTACGGCCTCGGCCGCACCCGCCAGCCCTACGATGGCGTGCAGGAAGTGCGCAACCATGGATTTTTTTACCTGAACTGGAGATTCTGAGATGCACCCGAGCGTGAGAAAAAATCGGCGCTGGCGGGACGGCGTTTCCAGGATGGTTCGTTCCGTCGTGACCATGCTGGCGCTGGCGGGTTTGGCCCTGATAACCGCGTCGCCGGCCCCGGCCGGTGATCCTGATCCGGTGCCGCTCGCCCCGGCCGTGCCGGCTGCGGGTAGCTTTACCATCATTGCCTATCACGCCATCCGGCACGATGTGCGCGATTATCCCGATTCCTTCGCTGTCGACGCATCGGCGTTGATCCGACAGTTTGCCTGGCTGCATGGCAATGGTTTTGCGCCGGTGAGTGTCGATGCCATCATCGCTGCGCGGCAGGGCGGCAAGCCCTTGCCGACCAAGGCGGTGCTATTGAGTTTCGACGATGGATTCCTGTCGTTCTACACCCGCGTCTATCCCTTGTTGCGGGAGTTCCGCTTTCCCGCAGTGCTCAGTGTGGTGGGCGGTTGGATCGACCGGCCGCGACGCGGGCAGCGCCAGTCGGGTGACCCCAACGCGGCCGCCGACATCAAGTTCGTCAGTTGGGGGCAATTGCGCGAAATGGTCGGCTCGGGCCTGGTCGAAATTGCTTCGCATAGCTATGACATCCACCACGGAGTACTGGGCAACCCGCAGGGCAATCGGCAGCCGGCAGCGACGACGCGTATCCTTGATCCGGCCACGGGAAGCTACGAGGGTGATGCCGCCTGGCGCAGCAGGGTAGCCATCGACCTTGCCAAAAACTCGGACGTGATCGAACGCCAGACCGGGCAGCGTCCGCGCGTCATCGCCTGGCCTTATGGGCGCTACAACGATGAGTTGGTGGATATGGCGCGCGCGCTGGGCATGCCGATTGCGCTGACGCTCGAAGACGGCACGAATACCCCGGACGTAGCGCTGGCGGCACTGCGGCGCACCCTGGTCGAACATAACCCGGTACTGATCGAGTTTGCCAGTGTCGAGCGCGGCCCGCTTTATCCGCAACCGGTGCGCGTCCTGGAGATCAGTCTTGATCAGATCCATAGCCCTGACGCGGCCCGGCAGGAACGCAATCTGTCGGCTTTACTAAATCGTGTCGACCTGCTTGAACCGACACTTATCTTTCTTCAGGCCATTACGGCTGAAGGCGGTTCCGCTACCTATTTCCCCAACCGGCATCTGCCGTTGCGTGCCGACCTGTTCAATCGTGTCGCCTGGCAACTGGTGTCGCGAACCGGTGTCAGTGTGTTTGCCGTCATGCCGCTTGCCGTTTCGGGCCTGTCCGCGAATCAGGTGGTGGAACTCTATGCGGATCTTGCCCGCCACGCCACATTCGACGGACTGGTGTTTGATGATACCGGTACCAGCGAAAAGCCCGGAATGCCCGATTTCACCCTCAAGCTGGCAACACACGCACGTGCCTTTCGTGCGCCACTGAAGACGGTCCGCATCCTGAGCATGACATTGCCGGAGGTTGCGCAAGACTTTTCAGCCTTTGTCGCTGACTACGACTACATTGCCCTGCGCCTGCTGCCCGCCAACAATACCGTCGTCGTTCCCGATCATTGGTGGACTGCGCTGCGCGCACAAACAGGTCCACTGGCCGATGAACTGGACCCCCGGCGCAAGGTGATCTTCCTCCTAGACGGCAAGGCGCCAGCCCGGCAAATGCGCGCGCTGCAACTGGGTGGCGCTGTCAACTTCGGCTACCGGCCGGCCGATCTGCTGCACGACGATCCACCGTTGGCACAGTTTGCTCCGGCCATGTCACTGCGGGTCGATCCAGTGCCGCGCGGCAACCCAAAATGATGATCCCGCTCATCCCGGACCCGGGCTTGTCGCCGGTTGAGTTCTTTTCCACCTACTCCTTCTACTACCCGATGTTCATGGCGTATTTGTGGATGATCGGCGCGGTGTTTTACTACGTTCGCTACGAACGGCCACCTAGGAGTCACCGCGACCTGCCGGGCAATCAAGCGGAAACACCCCCGCCGCTGAGCGAGTATCCGCTCGTGACGATGGTCGTCCCCTGTCACAACGAGGGGCGCGATATCGCCGCGACGGTCAGGTATTTGCTGGCGTCGACCTACCCGAACTTCGACATCCTCCTGGTCGATGATGGCAGCGCCGACGAAACACAACATATTCTCGATGCGCTTGCCACGCAGCACACCAAGGTGCGCGTGATCCACTTCACCCGCAACCAGGGCAAGGCTGTCGCGCTCAACACGGCGGCGCTGATGACGCCGGCGCAGTACCTGTGCTGCATCGATGCCGATGCGCTGCTGGACCCTCATGCGCTGTCCTGGCTGATGGTGCATTTCCTGAATCCGCGTGTCGGTGCCGTTACTGGAAATCCGCGCGTGCGCAACCGTTCGACGCTGCTCGGCCGACTGCAGGTGGGCGAGTTTTCCTCGATTGTCGGACTCATCAAGCGTGCGCAGCGCACCTACGGCCGTATTTTCACGGTCTCCGGCGTCGTGGCGTGCTTTCGCAAAGCGGCCTTGCACGATGTCGCTTACTGGAGCCCCGACATGCTGACCGAAGATATCGACGTCACCTGGAAGTTGGAACTGCGGCACTGGGACGTGCGCTTCGAGCCCAAGGCGCAATGCTGGATCCTCGTGCCGGAGACGCTGCGTGGCCTGATGACGCAGCGCCTGCGCTGGTCCATGGGCGGCATCCAGGTGATGCTGAAAAACTGGCGCATCGAGCATGTGTGGGCAGCGCGCCGCATGTGGCCCGTGCTGCTGGAGTTTTTCATGAGCGTGGTCTGGGCTTACGGCATATTCTTTATCGCCGTGCTCTGGCTACTTGGCAAAGTCATCGACCTGCCGCCCTATTACCAGGTAACCACGTTCCTGTCGGGCTGGAACGGCGTCATCGTGGGCACGACCTGCCTACTGCAGATCGGAACGAGTCTCGCCCTTGACGCACGTTACGACAAGTATTCGTTCAAGGCCTTTTACTGGATGATCTGGTATCCGCTGGCGTATTGGATCCTTAACATGCTGACGACGATCATCGCAGTGCCGCGTACCTTGCTGCGCAAGGGCAACCAGCGGGCACGCTGGACCAGTCCGGATCGCGGTTTGCTGCCATGAGCATGAAATATCCCCTGGTCGAGCGTCCTGAACTTCAGTCAGGGCGTCAGCGAACGTTGTATGGCGCGTTGACGCTGATATTCTGGGTACTCTGGATCTACCTGTGGCTACCGCTGCTTGCGCTACTGGCGTGGGCACTCGGGGTAGAGCAGGCCTACAAATACATGATTGTGCTCGGCGGCTATAACGATTTCTTGCGGGTGCTGGGCATGTATGGTCTGGTCATACTCTTGCTGGGGTGCGGGCTGATTGTCTGGGCGATCTACAACATTGTCCGTTTTGGCGGCGGGGAGAGTCGCCTTACCCCGCTAGCGGTGACTGATGCGCAGATCGGACGTCATTTCGGCCAAGAACACGCCGCTATAGCGCACTGGCAACTCGCCCGATGTCTCCATGTGTCGCACGACGATAACGGCCGTATTGCCTGCGTCGAGATACCAGCCGCCTATGCTCATCGATCCTGAACCGTTGTCGTCTCTTCGCGCGCGGCTATGTGCGCAAGCGCACGGTCAGTCCGGTAACAACAGGGCATTCTGAAAACAGGCCATGGATCAAAAAGTCGGCGCTGGCGGAACGGCAACACGGCTCGGTTCAGCCGGCCGATTGCGTGGCCAAACGAAAAATAAGGATACATACCATGCTTTATACGATTGCGCTTGTTTTACTCATCCTTTGGCTTCTTGGCCTGGTCACTTCCTACACCATCGGTGGTTTCATCCACATTCTTCTGGTGGTCGCCATCGTGGTCGTCCTGCTCCGGGTCATCAACGGGCAACGGCCCATTTGACTGCCGCCTACTTCGCGCCGTGGCTGGTGCGCGAAAACCCTGAACAAGCGGAGCAATAAAAGATCTAACGGGCAGCGCGGTCAATTGGAGCAGGCGTCCGCGTCTGGTGCGCTGTGTGCGCCACCGTACCGTCAGGGCCGACGATTCTGTCTAAGCTGATGCCAAGGTTTCAGTGCGGCATGCGCGTTGTGTACGGTCCTAGGCTGTCTTCTGTCCAGAATACAGCGCGGACAGTTCGGCGCCAAACCGGCTCGAGAAGTCCTGTTTCACTCATCTTTGGAGATTCAATCATGACACAACTGAAAAAGATTCTTTCTGCATTATTCCTGGCCGTTACGTTGGCGTCCGTCGTTGGTTGTGCTGCTACGTCGAAACAGGAGGGCACCGGCGAGTACATCGACGACAGTGCCATCACCACAAAGGTGAAGGCTGCGGTTTTCAATGAACCTACTCTGAAATCAACTGAAATCAATGTCGAGACCTTCAAGGGCGTGGTGCAGTTGAGTGGTTTCGTCAGTTCGCAAGCTGCACAAAACAAGGCGGTTGAACTGGCGCGCAGCGTCGGTGGTGTGAAGTCCGTCAAGAACGATATGCGTCTCAAGTAAGCGATGACTGCCCGCAGGCTGCTGACCGACATGATGGCTGGCAGTAGCCTGCGGGAGCGGATGGCTGTGAGGCGTCTGTGAGTTGGTGGCTGAATTGCCGGGGGAATAGATGAAACTCGGCGATTATCTCGGCGGATCCATGCGTCGGATGCAGGCGCGTTTGAGCCGTGGCAACTGGTCTGGAAGCTCGCCCGACGAGGAGCCTCCGTTGCGCGCGGAGCTATTCAGTGCCGACCAGATGGAACAGCATGGCAAGGTGCTCGCTGCTTCGCACCGACTGGCTACGGGGCGCGCACCGGACCAGCTTCTGGCGCGACTGGCAGCGAACGAAACCACCTTGGTCGAGGTGTTTCAGCTGCTGACGGCGGCGGTGACGGAGAAGCGCCGGATCTCGCCAGCCGGCGACTGGCTGCTCGATAACTTCTATCTCATCGAAGAGCAGATACGTACCGCCAAGCGCCACTTGCCCAAAGGCTACAGCCGCGAACTCCCGCGTTTGGCCTCCGGGCCCTCGGCCGGGCGACCGCGCGTCTATGACATTGCGCTGGAGACGGTGGCGCATGGCGATGGTCGCGTCGATACGGCAAGCCTCAGTCGCTTTGTGGCAGCCTACCAGACCATCACGGATCTCAAGCTGGGAGAGCTATGGGCGATCCCGATCATGCTACGGCTGGCCGTGATCGAGAATCTGCGGCGGGTTGGCGTCCAGATCGCCGCCGGCTGGGTTGAGCGCAATCTGGCGGATTCCTGGGCGGACCAAATGATGGAGACCGCCGAACGCGATCCCAAGAGCCTGATTCTGGTGATTTCCGACATGGCGCGTTCGGATCCGCCGATGGTCGGTGCCTTCGTCGCGGAGCTCGCGCGTCGCCTGCAGGGTCGCGGCCCCGCTCTGGCCTTGCCATTGACCTGGATCGAGCAACGACTGTCTGAATCAGGCCTGACGATCGCGCAGTTGGTGCAGGGCGAGAACCAGCAGCAGGCTGCCGATCAGGTTTCCGTCAGCAACTGTATTGGCAGCCTCAGGGTGCTGGGGGCGGTGGACTGGCGCGAATTTGTCGAAACTCTGAGCTCTGTTGAGCATGCCTTGCTTGAAGATCCGGACGGCGTCTATGGCCGGATGGATTTTGCCAGCCGTGACCGTTATCGTCATGTCACGGAGCGGATTGCGAAGCTGGGCTGTCTGACAGAACTTGAGGTGGCGCGCAGGGGGGTCGAGCTGGCCTGTGCGGCAGAGGATGGCACTCGCGCCAGGCATGTTGGCTACTATCTGATCGACAAGGGCTTGCCCGCACTTGAACGGGCAGCGGGAGTGCGCCTTTCCGCTCTCTTTGCCTGGCGCAGACAAGCCGGCCAGTTCCCCTTGTTGATCTACTTAAGCGCTATCACGTTGATGACTGCGATGGCCACCGGCAGTCTGCTGGTACAGGCACTGGTTGCAGGCGTGAATGATTGGGTCTTGCTGGCAGTTGGCTTCGCCGCACTGCTGGGCACCAGCCAGTTAGCCGTGGCGCTGGCGAATTGGCTGGCGACCTTGCTAGTGGCCGCACAGACGCTGCCCAGAATGGACTTCTCGAAGGGCATCCCCGTGCCAGCGCGCACGCTGGTGGTGGTACCGACCATGCTGACGAGCACGGCGGGCATCGAAGATCTGGCCGAAGCTTTGGAAGTGCGGTTTCTGGCGAATCGGGATGAATGCCTGCACTTCGGCCTGCTGACAGACTTTCGTGACGCCTGCCAGGAATCGCTTCCCGAGGATGAAGCCTTGCTGCAACTTGCCCGAATGCGGATTGACGAGCTGAACGAGAAATACCGTGGAAGCCGGCTTGGGGTAGCGGATGACATTTTCTTTCTCTTCCATCGTCCGCGTCGCTGGAACCCTCAGGAGCGTATCTGGATGGGCTACGAGCGCAAGCGGGGCAAGCTGGCCGATTTGAACGCGCTGCTGCGTGACGTGCCCAACGGCAGCGCCAGGGACGGATTTTCGCTGATTGTGGGGCACACTGCCGTGTTGTCCGGCGTGAAGTACGTGATCACCCTGGATACGGATACACAACTGCCGCGCGACGCGGCGCGGCAATTTGTCAGTGCCATGGCGCACCCGCTGAATCGGGCAGACTATGATGCCGGGAAGCAGCTGGTTGCGACCGGTTACGGTATTTTGCAGCCGCGCGTGGCCATCAGCCTGCCGGGCACCAACCGCTCGGGCTATGCCCGCTTGTACGGCGGGGAACCGGGCATCGACCCTTATACGCGCGCCGTCTCGGATGTGTATCAGGATGTATTTGGCGAAGGCTCATTCATTGGCAAGGGCATCTACGACATCGATGCCTTTGAGCACGCGGTCGGCGGCCGCTTCCCAGAAAATGCCATCCTCAGCCACGATCTGCTGGAAGGCTGCTACGCGCGGGCCGGGTTGTTGAGCGATGTGCAGTTATACGAGGACATCCCCGCCAGCTACAGCGCCGATGTCAGCCGCCGTCACCGCTGGATGCGCGGCGACTGGCAACTCGCTGACTGGCTGCGGCGAAGCGTGCCGGGTGCGGGTGCGCAGTGTCAACAGAATCCGCTGTCGTTTCTGTCGCAATGGAAGCTGATCGACAACCTGCGACGCAGCCTCGTTCCGGCGGCGCTGATGCTATTGCTGCTGCTGGGGTGGACGATGTTCTCCTCGGCAGGCTTGTGGGTCGTGTCGGTGATCGGCATCCTGCTGTTGCCCGCACTGTGCGGTGCAATGCTCGACCTGTTGCGCAAGCCGGAGGAATTGTTGTGGCGGCAGCATCTTGCCGCTATTGCTCATGCGCTGGACCGGCACTTGAGGCAGGTGGCGTTCGAATTCGCCTGTCTGCCGTACGAGGCCTATTTCAGTCTGGATGCCGTTGCCCGTACTGTCTGGCGAATGCGCGTCACGCACCAGCGTCTGCTGGAATGGAACCCGTCCAGCGAATCGAATCGGGATGACACAGGCACGCTCGCCGCCGAAGTCCGGCGGATGTGGATTGGCCCCGTTCTCGCCATTGCCGTGAGTGGCCATCTGCTGACATCAACACCGGCGGTACTGGCGGTGGCGTGGCCGCTTCTGTTGCTGTGGTTAATCTCGCCGGTGATTGCGTGGTGGGTCAGTCGTCCGCTCGCTCACCGCACGGCCACCCTGACGGTCGAACAGACCTTATTCCTGCGCGCGCTGGCACGACGGACCTGGGCGTTCTTCGACAATTTCGTTGGTGCGGACGATCATTGGTTGCCACCGGACAACTATCAGGAATATCGCGTTGCCGCGATCGCCCACCGCACCTCGCCGACCAACATGGGGATGGCGCTGCTGGCGAATCTGGCCGCCTATGACTTTGGTTACCTCGTGTCCGGCCAACTTGTCGAACGTACGGCGCACACGCTCGCCACGATGGATGGGCTGGAGCGACATCGCGGGCATTTCTATAACTGGTACGACACTCAATCGCTGCAACCCCTGCCGCCGCGCTACATCTCGACCGTGGACAGCGGCAATCTCGCCGGCCATTTATTGACCTTGCGCGCCGGTTTGCTGGCACTGGCCGACGACAGGATTGTCCCGGCACGCTTGTTCGATGGTTTGAGCGACACGTTCAATCTGCTTGAGGCCAATCTGGGCGACGTGACCAATGGCGCCGCAGGCACACTGGTTGCGCTACGGAGCGAACTGGCTGCAGCCAGCGCTACCCCGCCCGCCACCCTCGCGGCACTGCGCTTGACTCTGGCCCGGCTGGCTACCCTGGCCTCAGAATTCGTCACCGCGATTATGGTCAGACAGGATGACGAGGACAAAGATGCGACGCCCGGCAGCGAAGCGCATACGTGTGTCCAGGCGCTGGTCAAGCAAGTGCGCGCGGCATTGGACGAACTGGACTTCATCGCCCCCCCGGAAAGGTTTGCCGACTATGGCAAGCTCGCCGCCCTTCCGACCTTGCGTGAAATGCTGAAGGCGGGAAGCATTGCTGCTCGAGAACGCATGGCGGAGATCGAGCGCCTGGCGCAACTTTGTCTTGAACTGGCACGCATGGAGTTCGACTTCCTGTTCGACAAGACGCGCCATCTGCTGGTCATCGGCTACAACGTGGACGAACGGCGGGCCGACACGAGCTACTACGACCTGCTGGCCTCCGAAGCGCGCTTGAGCAATTTTGTCGCCATCGCGCAGGGGCAGTTGCCGCAGGAAAGCTGGTTCTCTCTAGGCCGTTTGCTCACCAGTACCAGCGGCGAACCAGTATTGCTGTCGTGGAGCGGTTCGATGTTCGAGTACCTGATGCCGCTCCTGGTGATGCCCTGCTACGACAACACGCTGCTCGACCAAACCTGCAAGGCAGCAGTGGCGCGGCAGATCGAGTATGGCCGCCAGCGTGGCGTGCCCTGGGGCATCTCGGAATCCGGTTACAACACGGTCGACCAGCATCTCAATTACCAATACCGTGCCTTCGGCGTGCCAGGGCTGGGGTTGAAGCGCGGATTGGCCGATGATCTGGTCATCGCACCGTATGCCTCTGTGCTGGCATTGATGGTCGCGCCCGAGGTGGCCTGCCTGAATTTGCAATGCCTGGCTTCCGAGGGTTATATCGGTCGCTTCGGTTTCTTCGAGGCCATTGACTACACACCCGCCCGGCAGCGCCGTGGGCAAACGGCTACGGTGGTACGCTCCTTCATGGCACACCATCAGGGCATGAGCCTGCTGGCCCTGGCCTACCAGATTCTGGAACGACCCATGCAGCGGCGCTTCGAGTCGGATCGCCTGTTCCAGGCGGTCATGCTCCTGCTACAGGAACGGATTCCCAAGGCCACGTCCTTGTTCTCGCACACGGCGCAGCTGGCCGACATGCGCGCGGCCATCGACGTTACTGAAGCACCGATCCAGCGCTTCAACAGCCCCGACACACCGCAACCCGAAGTGCAGTTGTTGTCGAACGGCCGCTATCACGTCATGCTTACCAACGCGGGCGGCGGCTACAGCCGCTGGAAGGATCTCGCCGTCACGCGCTGGCGCGAGGACGGCACCTGCGACAACCGGGGCAGCTATTGTTACGTCCGTGAAGTGGGCAGCTTGGAGCCATGGTCGGTCACCCATCAGCCGACGCTCAAACCAGCGGACAGCTACGAGGCGATATTCTCGGAGGGGCGCGCCGAGTTTCGCCGTCGCGATGGTCAGTTCGAGACCTATACCGAAATCGTCGTCTCGCCGGAAGACGATATCGAATTGCGCCGCGTCCGTATCACCAATCGCTCGCGCCAGCGGCGGCAGATCGAAGTAACCAGTTATGCCGAAGTCGTGATCGCACCGCCTGCTGCCGATGCGCTGCATCCGGCTTTCAGCAATCTGTTCGTGCAGACCGAGATCCTGGCGGAACGAAATGCGATCTTGTGTACGCGGCGACCACGCTCGCTGGACGAGCAATCGCCCTGGATGCTCCATCTGATGGTGGTGCATGACGCAGCGAGCGGCGAAGTGTCCTGCGAAACGGATCGCCTGCGCTTCATCGGTCGGGGAAGAAATGCCGTTGCACCTCTGGCGCTACACTATCAAGACACACTGGCCGGCATGTTTTCCACACCACGCCGTCCCGCCAGCACCGACTTTTCGGGGGTATCACTTTCAAACAATGCTGGCTCGGTACTGGATCCCATCGTCGCCATCCGTACTTCGATCATGCTCGATCCGGAACAATCGGTCACCGTCGATATCGTGTCGGGCATTGCCGAGACGCGCGATCTGGCCGTGAGCTTGGTCAATAAATACCGGGACCGCCATCTGGCGGATCGCGTTTTCGATCTGACGTGGACCCACAGCCAGGTGATGTTGCGCCAGATCAATGCCACCGAGGCCGATGCGCAACTTTATGCACGGCTCGCCAGCGCCGTCATCCACGCCACCGCCACCCTGCGCGCGGACCCTGCCGTGCTCATCAAGAACCGTCGCGGGCAGTCGGGACTGTGGGGGTATGCGATTTCCGGCGACCTGCCGATCGTGCTGCTGCAGATCGGTGATGCGGCCAATATCGACCTGGTGCGCCAACTTGTGCAGGCCCATGCCTACTGGCGCCTGAAGGGGTTGGCGGTAGACCTGGTGATCTGGAACGAGGATCACGCCGGTTACCGGCAACAATTGCAGGAACAGATCATGGGGCTGATTGCCTCGGGCATCGAGGCCAGCGTGATCGACCGGCCAGGCGGTATCTTCGTGCGGCCCGCCGAGCAGATCTCTGGTGAGGACCGCATCCTGCTCCAGTCGGTCGCCCGTGTGCTCATCACCGACACGCGGGGAACTCTGACGGAGCAGTTCGATCACGGCCTGCCGCTGGAACCGCGCATGCCGGTGTTCAAGCCGATCCGGGTCTATCGACCGGATGCGCCGGCGGCCATTGCCCCGCCGCGCAACGATCTGATCCTGTGTAACGGACTGGGCGGCTTCACCCGGGACGGTCGCGAATACGTCATGACCATCAACCCCGGCCAGACAACACCGGCGCCCTGGGTCAATGTCGTGGCCAATCCGTACTTCGGTACGATCGTCTCGGAGAGCGGCGGGTCCTACACCTGGAGCGAGAACGCGCACGAGTTCCGCCTCACCCCCTGGCACAACGATCCGGTCAGCGATGCCAGCGGCGAGGCGCTCTATCTGCGCGACGAAGAGACAGGCCACGTCTGGTCTCCGACGCCGTTGCCCGCTCGCGCCGCGACGCCCTACCTCATCCGCCATGGTTTCGGCTATAGCGTTTTCGAGACGCGGGTGGGCGGCATCCACTCGGAACTCTGGATTTACGTGGCGACGGATGCCCCCGTCAAGTTTTCGGTGCTGATACTGCGCAACGAATCCCGCCGGCCGCGACGGCTTTCCGCCACGGGCTACGTCGAATGGGTACTGGGCGATCTGCGGGAAAAATCGGCCATGCATGTGAGTACCGAAATTGCCCCGCAATGCGGCGCACTCTACGCGCGCAATCCCTACAACCCGGAATTCGGCGAGCGGGTGGCGTTCTTCGACGTGGATGCCCCGGCACGCAACCTCAGCGGCGACCGCACGGAATTCATCGGCCGTAACGGCACACTTGAATACCCTGCCGCCCTTAAGCGCACGCGCCTGTCCGGGAAGGTCGGCGCCGGCCTTGATCCTTGCGGCGCGCTTCAGGTCAGCATCGATCTGGCCGAAGGTCAGGAACGGGAGATCGTCTTCCGCCTCGGCGTCGGCCGCAATGCCGCCGAAGCCGACACGCTGGTACATCGTTTCCGTGGTTCGCCTGCGGCACGCGAAGCGCTCGAAGCGGTGTGGCAGCAATGGAACCACACCCTCGGCGCGATACAGATCGAATCTCCCGATCCGGCGCTCAACGTGTTGGCCAACGGCTGGCTGGTGTATCAAACCCTGGCCTGCCGCATCTGGGCGCGTAGTGGTTACTACCAGTCCGGTGGCGCCTTTGGCTTCCGCGACCAGTTGCAGGATGTCATGGCACTGATCCACACCCGGCCGGGATTGGTGCGCGAACACCTTCTGCTGTGCGCCAGCCGCCAGTTCGTCGAAGGCGATGTTCAGCACTGGTGGCATCCGCCGTCGGGCCGGGGGGTGCGTACGCGTTGCTCGGATGACTTTCTCTGGCTGCCGCTGGCGGTCTGCCGCTATGTGACAAGCAGCGGCGATACGGGCGTGCTGGACGAGCCTGTGCACTTTCTTGAGGGCCGCGCGGTCAATCCGGAAGACGACTCCTACTACGACCTGCCCGGCCGTTCCGTCGATACCTCCAGCCTCTACGAGCACTGCGTGCGCGCCATTCGGCACGGCCTGCGCTTTGGCGCACGCGGTCTGCCACTGATCGGTTCCGGCGACTGGAACGATGGCATGAACCGGGTGGGTATCCTCGGCAAGGGCGAGAGCGTCTGGCTGGGTTTTTTCCTCTGCGAAGTGCTCGGGGAATTCTCGGCGCTGGCGGGACGGCATGGTGACGCATCATTCGCCGCGCTGTGTACCGATGAGGAGGCCCGACTGCGCCGGAACATCGAGGAGCACGGCTGGGATGGCGAGTGGTACCGCCGCGCCTATTTCGACGACGGCACGCCGCTCGGTTCAGCAGATAACGTGGAATGTCGCATCGATTCGATCTCGCAGAGTTGGTCCGTGCTCTCTGGTGCGGGCGATGCCGTGCGGGCGCGCCAAGCCATGCAGGCGGTGGACGCGCAACTTGTGCGTCGCGACGATGGCCTTGTCCAGCTACTCGATCCGCCCTTCGATAAGGCGAACCTCGACCCTGGCTACATCCGCGGCTACGTACCGGGAGTGCGCGAGAACGGCGGCCAATACACCCATGGCGCAATTTGGGCGGCAATGGCGTTTGCCAAGTTGGGCGAGTGTAAACGCGCTTGGGAACTGCTGAACATGATCAACCCGGTTAACCACGCCTTGTCGGCAGATGCAATCGCTACCTACAAGGCAGAACCCTATGCCGTCGCGGCCGACGTCTATGGTGCTAGGCCACACATCGGGCGCGGCGGCTGGAGTTGGTATACCGGCTCCGCCGGCTGGATGTACCGGCTGGTCGTGGAATCCTTGCTGGGCCTGCGCCTGGAGGGGAATACACTGCATCTTGAACCCTGCCTACCCACCGATTGGCCGGGTTTCACGATCCACTACCGCTATCGCGAAAGCGTCTATCACATTGTTGTTTCCCGCGCACCCGAAGGAAAAATATTGGAGGGTGGCATGATGAGTGTGGCAGTCGATGGTGTCAATCAAGCCGATAGAACCATTCCCCTTGTTGGTGAACAACGCGAACATTGGGTTGAGGTGAAGGTGCAACCCGGCAAGGGCCGACTTAGCTTTCAATAGGGCACCTCGAATAACTGGCGATTTGACTAAGGAAACACGGGATATTTCGCTCATGAACCGGGTTACTGTGCTTCAGCAGGCATCGACCTCTGGACTGCTGTGGAAAGCCGACGCGCATCGGCATAGGGCAGAGCCAGATACCGTGCCCCCATCTCGGTGGCCAGACGTTGCGCCAATGGCTGCGGGCTCGGTGAAGTATCAACGAGGAGTGCTTTGACGCTGGTGATACGGAACAGCCGGGCAGCGGACATGGCGTCCTCGATGGCACGCTCCCGTCCAGGAGCACCATCGCGCGCGATATTGCCCCGGCCATCGGTAAGCAACACGACTGTTGGTGTTCCTCCGCGTCTGCGAATTGAATCGGCCATTGCTGTTGCTGCATCAATGGCGCTGGCGAGCGGTGTACCCCCCCCTCCAGGCAGAGCGGCCAGGCTGCGCTTGGCACGGACCAACGAACGGGTCGGAGGCAAAAGAATCTCGGCACTGTGCCCTCGAAAAGCGAGTACGGCAACCCGATCCCGCCTGACATAGGACTCAGCCAGAAGCAATTCGACAGCTCCCTTTGCTTCCGCCAGACGGTGGAGTGCCGAGGAACCTGAAGCATCGACAACGAAAATCGTCGTTGTCTCGGTGCGCTGTTTATAACGCGATACATGGAAGTCATCCAGACGCACTTCAATGCGGGTCGTGGTGGTCCCTGATGCAGGGGTGGCATTAAAGTCACGGCCACGCAAGCGTTGCCATGGAGCCGCAGCGCGCAAGGTTTCCACGACATTCAGGCGTGCCCCATTTCTGGGTTGTCCGCGACGTACGCCAGAAGGCCGCCCGCGCAATCCCGAATAACGGAGTTCACCCGCACGTCCAATCGAACGTGACCGTGAGGACTTGTCCCGACCCGCAGCAAGTCGAGCAAGCAACCCGGCAGGAATGGCGGCTTGGGTAGCCGCCAAAACAAGATCCTCCAACGTAGGTTCATCCTGGGGAGGTGTCTCCTTTTCTGGATCATCCGGGTCGTCAGGATCTTCAGGGTTGGGAGGCTCTTCGGGAGGCGGATCGTTGGAGTCATCTGAATTTTCTTCCTCAATCTCCTCTTCAGGGGCCTCGCTCATCGGGATACTCAATGCGCGCGGTGCCAATACCAACCGGCCAGCCAGCACGGCATCATCCAGCGATACCTCCGAGCGCCCGTCCAGTGCGGCAGCAGCACGAGCGACCCGCAAGGCGAGGAGCGGGGCCCGAATCGACAAGATACCGAGGGCCAAAGCGGTTTCGCACAGTGCGCGCAGAATTTCGTCACTGGCCTGAATATTCTTGAGTTGCTTGCGTGCTGCAGCGATCACAGTGGAATCGTTCCACTGTGATATCGCTTCACGTGCCCGTATGTCGGTCAGGTCAAGGTGGAAGGCCAATCGATCAAGAAGCGCCTCCGGGGGGCGTTCTTCATCGGCCAGGCCCTCGTCGAAGGCAACCACGCCAACCTGAATGTCCGTCCGCAACGTCAGGCCATCACGCTCCAGTATCACGACCTCGGTGTCGAGTACGCTGGTAATGTGCGCGGCGGTAGTTGAAGAAATTCGCTCAGCCATCGCCAGTATCACGATGCCGCCATTGGCTTCAGCCAGAAGCCCGCGATCGGCAATGGGCCGGCGAGCCTGCAAAGTGGCCGCCAGATCAAGCCCGCCAAGCAATCTTGCATCACTGATCTGCAACGGAACACGGCGAATGGGCAGCGCATCGGCAAGCAGTTCGCGGAGGAGTACCAGCCATCGATCACGTACCGGACCCGCCGCACTGCGAATCGTTGCCCCGCAAAGAGGGTCAACCGCCAATATGGATGCGGCTAGTACGGCATCTTCCCACGCCGGTGAGGGCGCCACTACCGATGGGTTCACGAGCCGAATGTTTCCGTTATCGCACGTTCAACGCGCAAGTCGGAGCCCGATTCATCCAGCGGGTCTCGCCGCAAGCGATGCCTCAATGCCGGAAGCGCGACGCGCCGTAAATGCTGGACGTCAACCGATTCATCACTCTCGTAGGCGGCAAGTGCCCGGGCGGCGCGGATAAGAGTCAGTTCTGCACGCAGTCCATCGGTACCAAGGCGCATGCACAATTGCGCGGCCTTTTCGAGCGTCGCGTCAGGAACGATCGTCGCTTTGAGTCGTTTTCGGGCCGCCACGATACGCCGCCGTAACTTGGCTTCTTCTTTTTCCCATTGATGGGTGAATTCGATCGGATTGCGTTCAAACTCGTCGCGACGGCGAACTACCTGCATACGGGTCACTAGGTCGCCAGGTGTCTTGACATCCACCGACAGACCAAAACGATCGAGCAACTGTGGCCGTAATTCACCCTCCTCGGGGTTGCCACTGCCAACCAGGACAAAACGTGCCGGATGACGAACACTGAGACCCTCCCGTTCGACGACATTCTCTCCGGAAGCTGCGACGTCGATCAGCAGGTCGACGAGATGGTCTTCGAGAAGATTTACCTCGTCGATATACAGAAAGCCCCGGTGGGCACGCGCTAGCAACCCTGGCTCGAAAGCCTTTTCTCCACGGGACAGAGCTCGTTCCAGATCAAGCGCACCGACTACCCGGTCCTCCGTCGCGCCGAGTGGCATATCGACGACCGGGACTGCTGTAAGGTGTCCCTTCAGTGGAGCATGAGTCCGGCGTTCCTTGCACTCTACGCACAGGATTTCCTCGGCGGGATCGCAGCCATAGCGGCAACCCACGACCACATGCATCTTGGGGAGCAATGCTGCCAACGCGCGAACCGCCGTCGATTTGCCGGTTCCGCGATCCCCAAAAACGAGTACGCCACCGATAGAGGAGTCCACTGCCGCAATCAACAGAGCGAGTTTCATCTCGTCCTGCCCGACAATGGCTGAAAAAGGGAAGGGATGGGCCATGGCTATCCTAATACGGAAAAACGGCGCATTGTGCGCCATTGGTTTTGGGGCATAGCAAATAGGTCACTGACTACTTATGTACTTATTTGCCTTCAAACCTGTGGATTGTACCGGCAATGCAGAAGCGAGGCGTAGCGCACTACAGATCGCACAGGGTCATCGCATACGCAGATGTCGTAGACCCCAGACAAAAGTCGTTCACGGTC
>JACDZI010000148.1 GCA_013426785.1 Rhodocyclaceae bacterium
GGAATGTCCGTCCAGTTTCCGCTGGAATCACTGTCCAAGTGCCGTGGAATACGCACACCAGCATCAAGTGCGGCACGCGCTTGCGATTGCGCTCTGTCTGATCGCGAAAAAGGTGGGTCGGCAGCGATGCTGCCTCGGCGATTTCCTTTGCCGTAAAGTAGTGGCTTTCGGCTTCGGCACCGAGGCCTTGGCCGAGGGTCGCCTCCGGTTCGGGGGGCTTGAACTCCCGAATGATGCCGAGCATCGTCATCAGGTGCTGCGCGCTTCGTTGCTCGAATTCGAGGACGTCGGCATCGTGGTAGCGCACCTGTCGGAACAGCTTGTGCCACACAGGCCCTTCGCCATCGAGTCGCCAGCGCCGCAGTGTCTTGAGGCTGACCTGCCAGCGGTCGGCGAGGTGCTATTCGGTCATCACGGGGTAGTGCATCTTTTTCTCCTGAACAGATGACTCCATGACAACGCTGTTCACCGTAGAAGCCAAGTTGATGTTCAGGGCATGCCCGCGTCGCCAAGCTCGGGCGGCAGAGGCTTATCAAGATCGACTTCGACGCCTGCGACGATTGAGCGGATGCAATCAACAAGGGCGCCATCGACAGGCACATACGTGGCTTCGTAAGCCTGCACGAGTCCAACCAGTGCGTTCAGCCGCTTCCCCTCTGGCGTTTCCAGAGCAGGGTCTGAATCCACGAGCACGGAGGCTTCCTTGAGAGCGGCCCGGTACTCTGCCTCCGTGCGAATCTTGTGGATGTTCATGCTGACCGACCTCTCTCAAGCCTTAACGGTGTTCAAGCGCAGCATCAGCGTCATCGGATGCTGCGGTGACTCCTGGAAGCCGTAGTGCTCGTAGAACTGCTTGGCGCGGTCGTGGAGCGCGTGGACGAGAAGCGCCCGGACACCGGCGTTCTGCGAAACGCTCACCGCTCGACCGACCGCGTCCTGCAGCAGGGATGCTCCAAGCTTGATGCCTTGTGCCCGATGGTCGACGGCCAGCCGGGCCAGAACCATCACGGGCACTGGATCGGGCATGTTGCGTCGCACGCTGCTGGTTGCCGCCTGATGTGACACCGCGCCTGCGGCCATCGCGTAGTAGCCGTAGACGCGTGCTGCCTGATCTGCGACAACGAAGGTGCGGCTGGCACCGCTCAATTGGTTGGTCAGCGCCCGGCGCTTGAGCCATTCATCGAGACTGGCTTCTCCGCAAGCGAAATCGTCCAGAATGTGGGTGGCGGCGAGCGTAATCGGTGCGTTCAGTTGCGAGCTCATGCCGCGCCGGTGCTCCAGGGTGCCTTGACGGCCATGAGACGTTCAAGCCCGGGGTTGGGGCCGGGAGGTGCGTCGAGCATCGCGGTGAACTGCTTGAACTTGTCGGCGTCCAGGCTGAAAAAGACCTGATCCAGCACCACGGACTGCGCGCGGTCGCAGGCCGCTTCGAGCATGAAGTCCGAGCGGTTCTTGCCAAGCAGGCTGGCCGCGTGATCGATCAGATCGCGCTGTTCAGGCAAGGCCCGCAGATTGATGGCGGCGTCACGCATTGGTTTCTCCTATTCGCGCATACACAACGGATACACGGATTGTGGCGCAGCGTGTAGCCGTTGTCAATACGCGGTGCGTCCCATGCCGCAGGTGCGGGTGCCGAGTGGTAGCCATCCGTGCGCCGGCGAAGGGGTAGTTCAGATGCAGCTCGTCGATCCGGCGCATCACCGCCAGATCGGCCTCGGACGCCGGCCGGGGCAGGTAATAGACGTTCGAGCGGGACACCTCGAGCAGTTCGGCTTGGCGACGGATCGGCAGGTCGTGCGTGTCGTCGATCATTTCTTTGCGCTCGCATCGCCGATGCGACCGAGCGCGCCGGCCAAAAAATCATTCTCCAAGGCCAACTGCCCGATCTTGGCCTGCATGTCCTTGACGCTCGGCCCAACCGACTCGCGTTTCTCGGCCGGCGTCAGGAAGACGCCCGTGGCAGCTTCCAGCAATTGCGTCTTCCATTGCGTGATCTGGTTGGCGTGAACATCGAACTTCTCCGCCAGTTCGGCCAGCGTCTTGTCGCCCTTCAGTGCGGCCACCGCGACTTTCGCCTTGAACGCGGCGGTGTGGTTCCTTCTCGGTCTTCTCATTGCTGCTCCTTTAGCGGGCGATTGCGTCGCCCATCAGAGCAGAGTCTTCACTTATCTACCAGCACTAATTTCTGGGACCACCTCTAAAACCCGCTTGCAGGTCTACAATCGGACAGGCTTTTCGATGGAGTTCGCAATGGTTCGCAGCAGCCCGCAGCGCTTCGATTGCGTACTTTCAATAGTCGTTTGGTGCGGGGTGCTGCCCCACCACCATTACCCTAAAAGCCAACCCTACCTACTGGTTCATGGCCTTGTATTGCACAGCCAAGCTTGCCGTGTTTGCAGCGGCTGTGACTGCGGGCATGGGATGGGGTGCGGCCATCGTTCACGCATGGACGGAAGCTGATCAGGCGCTGTGGGCTGGCGTGCTCAATTTCTGGTTTTTGGGGCGCGTTTTCGATCGGGTGAGGTCGTGATCGAAGTCCCTGCCGCTGCCATTGCGCTGGCAAAGCAGTTCGAGGGATTCCATCGGGTACCGAAATTTGATGCGCAGCAGCGCGCCTATCCCTACATCTGCCCGGCTGGATTTTGGACGATAGGCTACGGCCATCTTTGCGACCAACAGCACCCACCGATCACGCAGGCGCAAGCCGAGGTTTATCTGGCACGCGATCTCATCACGGCGCTCAATGGCACGCTGCGCTATTGCCCTGTGCTGGCCACTGAACCAGGGGGGCGACTGGCGGCCATTGTGGACTTCACGTTCAACCTCGGTGCGGGTCGCTTACAAACCTCCACGCTGCGCCGTCGCATCAATCAACGCGACTGGCCCTCTGCCGCTCAAGAACTGCGGCGCTGGGTCTATGGCGGCGGAAAGGTGCTGCCCGGCTTGCTCGTGCGACGTGAAGCCGAAATAGTGCAACTACTTCGCCACTCTTAAGCCTGTTTTTGCAAAGCGACTTGCTATGTCCTCAAAACAGAGCGTTCATAGAGGCTCATCAACCCACCGAGGAATTTTTATGAAAAGGCGGTTTCAATGACCAAGTGCAAAAAGTGAAGCGTGATGATGCCTGAAGTCAAA
>JACDZI010000149.1 GCA_013426785.1 Rhodocyclaceae bacterium
ATTATGACTGCAAAAAAACATTGCGGATCACTTGAAAACCCTATCACCGACCCCTATTATTAGCACTCGTTGGCGATGAGTGCTAATAATTATCGGAGGTCACTTGTCGGTCCAACCATTCCAAACTGCCAAACCCGCCACCTTTGAGGTGGCATCGATTTAGTCCAGAAGGAGAAACTCTATGAAAATCCGTCCCTTGCATGATCGTGTGATCGTCAAGCGTGTTGAAGCCGAGCGTACCACCGCCTCCGGTATCGTTATCCCTGACTCTGCAGGCGAGAAGCCCGATCAGGGCGAAGTCGTTTCCATCGGTACCGGCAAAGTCATGGATGATGGCAAAGTACGTGCGATGGCCGTCAAGGCTGGCGACCGCGTCCTCTTCGGCAAGTACTCCGGCCAGACCGTCAAGGTCGATGGCGAGGAGCTTCTTGTCATGCGCGAAGAAGACATCATGGGCGTCGTTGAGGCATAATTAACCGAATTTAATGGAGAGATAAACAATGGCTGCTAAAGAAGTTCAATTTGGTGATTCCGCGCGTCAGCGCATGGTTCGTGGCGTGAATATCCTCGCTGACGCCGTCAAGGTTACCCTCGGCCCCAAGGGCCGCAACGTCGTGCTGGAGCGCTCGTTCGGCGCCCCGACCGTGACCAAGGATGGCGTTTCCGTCGCCAAGGAAATCGAACTGAAGGACAAGTTCGAGAACATGGGCGCCCAGATGGTCAAGGAAGTCGCTTCCAAAACTTCCGACATTGCCGGTGACGGCACCACGACGGCGACGGTGCTGGCCCAGTCGATCATCCGCGAAGGCATGAAGTATGTCGCCGCCGGCATGAACCCGATGGACCTGAAGCGCGGCATCGACAAGGCGGTCACCGCCACCATCGATGAATTGAGGAAGATGTCCAAGCCCTGCACCACCAGCAAGGAAATTGCCCAGGTCGGCTCGATCTCCGCTAACTCTGACGCCGAAATCGGCAAGATCATCGCCGATGCGATGGACAAGGTCGGCAAGGAAGGCGTGATCACTGTCGAAGATGGCAAGTCGCTGGAAAGCGAACTGGAAGTCGTCGAAGGCATGCAGTTCGACCGTGGCTACCTGTCGCCCTACTTCATCAACAATCCGGACAAGCAGATCGCGATTCTCGACAATCCCTTCGTCCTGCTGCATGACAAGAAGATCTCCAACATCCGTGACCTGCTGCCCGTGCTCGAGCAAGTCGCCAAGGCCGGTCGTCCGCTCCTGATCATCGCCGAGGATGTCGATGGCGAAGCGCTGGCCACCCTGGTGGTCAACAACCTGCGCGGCATCCTCAAGACCGTCGCCGTCAAGGCCCCGGGCTTCGGTGATCGTCGCAAGGCCATGCTTGAAGACATCGCCATCCTGACCGGCGGCACGGTGATTGCCGAGGAAGTCGGCCTGACCCTCGAAAAGGCCACCCTGAAGGATCTCGGCCAGGCCAAGCGGGTCGAAATCGCCAAGGAAAACACCACCCTGATCGATGGTGTCGGTTCCGAGGACGCGATCAAGGCGCGTGTTGCCCAGATCCGTACCCAGATCGAGGAAGCGACCAGCGACTACGACAAGGAAAAGCTGCAGGAACGCGTGGCCAAGCTGGCCGGCGGTGTTGCGCTGATCAAGGTCGGTGCTGCCACCGAAGTGGAAATGAAGGAAAAGAAGGCCCGCGTCGAAGACGCGCTGCACGCCACGCGTGCCGCCGTTGAAGAAGGCATCGTTCCCGGCGGCGGTGTTGCACTGCTGCGCGCCCGTGCGGGTGTCACCGTCAAGGGCGACAACCACGACCAGGACGCCGGCATCAAGATCGTGCTGCGTGCCATCGAGCAGCCGATGCGCGAGATCGTCGCCAACGCAGGTGACGAGCCGAGCGTGGTGGTCAACAAGGTGCTGGAAGGTACGGGTAACTACGGCTACAACGCCGCGACCGGCGAGTACGGTGACCTGGTGGCGATGGGCGTACTGGACCCGACCAAGGTCGAGCGCATTGCACTGCTGAACGCCGCTTCCGTTGCCGGCCTGATGCTCACCACCGATTGCATGGTGGCCGAGCTGGTCGAAGACAAGCCGGCCGGTGGTGGTGGCATGGGCGGCGGCATGGGCGGTATGGGTGGTATGGGCGGCATGGACATGATGTAAATCCGCTCGCGGATTTACATCAGTCCAAGGCAGGAACAGGAGGAAACGCGGTTTCCTCCTGTTCCTGCCTTCCTCCTGAGAAGCGCCCCGCACGGGAAACCGTGTGGGGCGTTTGTTTTGGGGTGGTCCATATTGCGGGTCGCGTCGGGAAACGATTAAACTGAGCATGTGCCAATTTGAGAGAATCGTCATGGGCTATGCGGAATTGATCGACATGCTGGAAAAACTGCCGCGCGAGCGACAGGCGGAAGTGTTCGATTTCGCCGAGTTCCTAGCGCGGCGTTGTCGCGAGACAGGCGAACATATGATCTTGGATTCAGGTTCCAGCAAGCTGCTGGCGGATTTCCTTGATCACCCCGTGGCAGTCGGACACGATTTTGCCGTCGTCAAGCACCGCGACGAACTTTACGACCGTGCTGGCCTTCGTTGATACCAATGTCTGGGTTTATGCCCTGACTACGGCAGACGAGCAGCGGCAACATAAAGCCGGGAACTTGCTTCGTTCGCTCGACAAACCGTGGATCAATGGTCAAGTCTTGCGTGAGTTCGGGCGTGTTGTCCTGCAAAAGCACGGTGTTGGAGAAATGGCATTCCGGGAGCTTGTTCCAGCCATCATCCAGTCCTGCCGGCTTGCGCCGGATACGATGTCCGCAGTTCTTCTGGCGAGCAGATTGCGTGAGCGGTACGGTTTCGGCTATTGGGACAGCCTGATCGCCGCTGCCGCCCTCGATGCGGGATGCGACACCTTGCTTACCGAGGATATGCAGCACGGTCAGGTGATCGAAGGCCGGCTGACACTTGTCAATCCGTTCGTTTAGTCGCCCCGGAAAAGTCGGTGCTGGTGGGACGGCAATATCAGCTATTTTTCAGGTGGACTCTGATAACCAGCCCTTACCGGCATACACGCCTGTCAGCGATCGCCGTAATGGAGCCAGTTGAAGATCGGCGTATAGGAGCCAG
>JACDZI010000150.1 GCA_013426785.1 Rhodocyclaceae bacterium
ACTTCAGGCATCATCACGCTTCACTTTTTGCACTTGGTCATTGAAACCGCCCAGTCAGCTCCAGATCGGTGCCCTTCATCCGCATGGGCAGATATGTGCTGGACACCACCAAGGTGATCAAGCCCATCGTCTATCAACAGCGTGCGCCCTTCAAACCGAGTGAGTTGACCAGCTCGGATTCCGATCACGTCTTCAAGCGCAATGAGCTGTTGTTCGGTGTTGATGGCCGCTGCAACGTGGGCTATGGCCTGTGGCAGACCGCTTTCGCCAGCAAGCAAACCTTGGACGCCAACGCTCTGTGGGCAACTCGCTCGGCCATGATGAGCTACAAGGGCGAAAACGGTGAGCCTCTGGGTATCACACCGAATCTGTTGCTGGTGCCGCCAACGCTGGAGCAAAACGCACGCAAAGCCTTGGAGGCGGTGGTCTTGAACAATGAGACCAACGTCATGAAGGGCTTGATGAAGGTCGTGGTTTGCCCCTGGATGGTTTGATAAACATTGATTGGCACGGCTTACCCGTGCCAATCAATACCCCTGATCCTGTTTGAAACTGAAGGAGTTAAAAATGGCAAAAGCCAATGAACCGAAAAAGGCCGGTGCGGCCACCCAAGGCGTGGAAGTGATCGCCAAGGCAGACGTGTTTTACCGTGCTGGCCACCAGTGGGGGCAAAACCCCACTGTAGTGCCGCTCTCTGATCTGACTGAAGAGCAGCTCCAGGAGCTGCGCGATGAGCCTTTGCTGATCGTGCGCAAGGTCGAGATCAAGCCCGAGGAAGTGCCTGGCGCTGCCTAATTGATTGCCAGTTGTCTCCTCCACTTCGGTGGATTGCCAGCAAGCTCCGGCCTGCTGGCTTTTTTGCTTTTTGGGCACTCCAATAAATCAAGCCCTTTACTGTCGCCCCAGACGTAAGCCCGGCACCATGCCGTGTATGAGCTACGCCACCATTCAACAACTGACCGAACGCTACCTTGAGCGTGATCTGCGCCACATCACTGACCCTGATGCGCAGGCGCTCGACGCAGCACGTGCGCAGCAAGCGCTGGACGATGCGACCGCTGAGATTGACGCATGGCTCGGCAGACGTTACGCCTTGCCATTGGTCAGCTACCTCACCGGCCTGCCTGTCGGCTCGCCGATTGTGCTGGTGCGCTGCGCCTGCGACATTGCGATCTACCGCATGCAGACCCTGCGGCCTGCTGACGACATCAAGGATGCTCGCCAGCGGTACGAAGACGTGGTCAAGCTGCTTAAATCGATGGCCTCTGGAGATGTGTCCATCCCCGAGGTCAAGTTGCGTTCTGACGTGGCCGACAACCCGGAAACGCAAGCCATCGGCCTGCCTGAATTTGGCCAGCCTGACAGCCTCTTTGGTAGGGGCAACCGATGAGCGCCATCGGCCTATTGGAAGCCGCCATCGTGGCCCGTATTGGCGCTGCGCTTACGCTACCTGGTCAGACACACCCCAAAGTGGAGGTGCGTGCCTGGCCGGAGCGTGCCCGTGAATACAAGATGAGCCACCCGCACGGCTGCGCGATGGTGATCTACAAAGGCTCCAAGTTCGCCCAGGATCAATCGACCGCAGGCCAACTGGTGGCCTTTGAGGCTGAATTTGAGCTGGGTCTGATCTCGCGCACGCTACGCGAACCCAATGCGCCTGAAGCCGATGCTGCGTTGGGCACCGGCATCTATGACTTGCTGGAGAGTTGCCGCATCGCGCTGCTCGGTTGGCAACCTGACCAGGCAGCGGGAGCTGTGCGGCTTCGCTCAGAGGACTTTGACGATTACGTCGAGGGCACTTGGGGCTATCCGAAGCGACGTTTATCGCGTCAAAGTGCGCTCAAATATCGCGCCGCGCTTCATGACTTCTCGTTTCACCGTTCCCCTAGATGAAGTCGAGTTATCTGCGATCCGTGCCCAGGGGGCTGGCGGGCAGAACGTCAACAAGGTGTCGAGCGCCGTGCATCTGCGCTTCGACATCCACGCCTCCTCGCTTCCCGAAACGATTCGCGAACGATTGTTGAAACTCGGGGATCAGCGCATCAGCAAGGAAGGCGTCGTCGTCATCAAGGCGCAGGAGTTTCGGAGTCTTGAAGGCAATCGCGCCGAAGCATTGCGCCGCCTGCAGGAGATGATCGACAGCGTCGCGGTCCTGCCCAAGAAACGCCGGCTCACCCAACCGACCCGCACCTCGGTCAAGAAGCGTCTGGAAGGCAAGACAAGGCGATCAACCATCAAGGCCGGGCGCGGTAAAGTCAGCGAGTAAGCTCGTTACAGAATATCCATGTCCTTCACGAAGAGAAATTCCCATGGCCAACCAGATGACCTACGAAGCCTATCTCGACGAAGTCACCACGCTCATCACCGAGAAGTACGATGTCGCTGACAAGGCTGCCATCGCGATGGTGATGCGGGCGCAAGAAGATGAATACTTCAGCGGCCATGACGACAACCCGAAGATCACCGCTGTGCTCTGTCTTGGCTTCTTGTTCTGACTTTGCTGAGCGGTTGTATCTACCTGCCCGAGACCAAGAGCTTCTACAACCCGGACTGCAGATTATTTCAGCGACAGATGGTTTTGCAGGAGCATCAGGTGGGCGCCATGTTCGGCTGTCAGGATGATGGCTGTGCCGCGATTCTGGTCCTGGCCGGTGCGGTGTCGGCAGCGACCTACATCGTTTCAGGGAGCGTGGTGGTTATCGGCAAGGTGGTCTATTGGCTGGAAAGGCAGGCCCAGTGTGCCGGAGTTAAATCAGGAACTCCTACCCTACCTGAATCGGATCCATCAACCAATACACCTTGAGTAAAAGCGGCGTGGCGTTAGCCGGCGGACATCAAGGATCAGTACCGTAACGCCAGCGTCTTGAAGAACCGCCGGGTGGTCTTCAATATCAAGGGCAATGACTACCGATCGACAACAACCCGGTGGAAAATGCGATCCGCCCGGTCTGCCTGGGCAAGAAGAACTGGCTCTTCACCGGCTCCGAGCGCGCCGGCCAGCGTGCCGCCGCGATTCAGAGCTTGCTCGCTACCGCACAGTTCAACGGCCTCGATCCGGCGGCTGTCATTGATCGCCATAAAGGAGCCACCGAAGATCGGCGTAATGGCGCCAC
>JACDZI010000033.1 GCA_013426785.1 Rhodocyclaceae bacterium
TCATTTCGCCGCTGCCAATGAAAATCTCGGCGCCTTGTTCAGCGTTTCCCTAAAACTGAGAAACTTCCGCAATCAGCGTATCAAGCTCGCATCCGTGTTTTTCATGGAGTAGGTTCCTACATTTACTTCGGCAATGTTTGCGACGGCAAGATCCATCCTGTGATTCATGCTGCTGCAGGGGGCATGCCGCAAACAGATGATATGCCCTCCTTTTCCTATCATGAATACGCTATCCCAGCAGAGCAACACAAAAATATCCTGGAGGTCAATGAATTGGCTAGGCGCCGCGCCCCATCCTCAACATGAGCTTTCAGATTCTCGCCACCGACGGCCTGGCCCGTCGCGGCACGCTCACCCTCGCCCACGGCACGGTGGAAACGCCGGTATTCATGCCGGTCGGCACCTACGGCACCGTCAAGGCGATGGCGCCCAACGAACTCGTTGAGATCGGCGCGCAGATCGTCCTCGGCAACACCTTCCACCTCTGGCTGCGGCCGGGGCTGGACGTGATCCGCGCCCATGGCGGCCTGCATGGTTTCATGGGCTGGAACCAGCCGATCCTCACCGACTCGGGCGGCTTCCAGGTGTTCTCTTTGGGCGAACTGCGCAAGATCTCCGAGGAAGGCGTCAAGTTCGCCTCGCCGATCAACGGCGACAAGTTGTTCATGCGGCCCGAGGATTCGATGCAGATCCAGCAAGCGCTGAACTCCGACATCGTGATGATCTTCGACGAATGCACCCCCTACCCGGCCGACCTGAAGCAGGCGGGCGACTCGATGCGACTCTCGCTGCGCTGGGCGCGCCGCTCACGCGATGAACATGACCGACTCAGCAACACCAACGCCCTGTTCGGCATCATCCAGGGCGGCATGTTCGAAGCACTGCGCGACGAATCGCTCGCCGGATTGGACGAGATCGGGTTCGATGGGATGGCCATTGGCGGTCTGTCGGTCGGCGAACCGAAGGAAGATTTCGCGCGCATCCTCGCCCATACCGCACCACGCCTGCCCAGCCACAAGCCGCGCTACCTGATGGGTGTCGGCACGCCGGAAGACCTCGTCTTCGCGGTCAGCCAGGGCATCGACATGTTCGACTGCGTGATGCCGACCCGCAACGCCCGCAACGGCCACCTGTTCACGCGCTTCGGCGACATCCGCATCAAGAATGCGCAGCACAAGTCCGATACGCGGCCGCTCGACGAAAGCTGCGATTGTTACTGCTGCCGCAACTTTTCTCGCGCCTACCTGCACCACCTGCACCGTTGCGGCGAGATCCTCGGCGCACGCCTCAACACCATCCACAACCTGCATTACTACCAGGTGCTGATGCGCGAATTGCGCGCTGCCATCCTCGCCGGCAGCCTGTCCGCCACCATCACCCAATTCCATAAAGACCGTCAGAGCGCACAGGTATAATCCGCGCCTTCATCGATTCAGCCGCACCTTCAACCCGGAGTACCAAACATGCTGATTTCCAACGCCTACGCCCAAGCGGCCGGCACTGCCTCTTCCGACCCCACCGGTGGCCTGATGGGCCTGCTGCCCATCGTCCTGATGTTCATCGTGCTGTGGTTCCTGATGATCCGCCCGCAAATGAAAAAGGCCAAGGAACACCAGAAGATGGTGACCGAACTGGCCAAGGGCGACGAAATCGTCACCCAGGGCGGCATGGCCGGCAAGATCGTCAAGGTCGGCGAGAACTACATCACCGTCGAAGTCGCCACCTTCAAGGACAGTCCCGTGGAAGTGCTGATCCAGAAGCAGGCCATCGGCGCCCTCCTGCCCAAAGGCACCCTCAAGACCCTGTAATGAACAAATACCCACTCTGGAAGAACGCCACAGTCATCGTGGCGTTGATCCTGGGCCTGCTGTACACCCTGCCGAACTTCTTTGGCGAGGTGCCTGCGGTTCAGGTCAGCAGTGTCAAGGCGACCATCAAGGTCGAACCCCGCCTGCAGTCGCGCATCGAGGAAGCGCTGGCCACCGCCGCGATCAAGCCCACCGGCCTGTTCTTCGACCCGAAAAGCATCCGCGTGCGCCTCGCCGACACCGATACGCAGTTGAAGGCCAAGGACGTCATCGAACGGGCACTCAACCCCGATCCGGCCGATGCATCCTACAGCGTGGCGCTCAACCTGCTGTCCGCATCGCCCGACTGGCTGACCGGCATGCATGCCCTGCCGATGTACCTCGGCCTCGACCTGCGCGGCGGCGTGCACTTCCTGCTGCAGGTGGACATGAAGGGCGCGCTGACCAAGCGGCTCGACTCGATCGGCGCCGACCTGCGCACGCTGATGCGCGACAAGAACATCCGCCATGGCGGCATCCAGCGCGAAGGCAACACGCTGGTGATCCGCTTCCGCGAAGCCGAGTTCCGCGACAAGGCGCGTGCCGCGCTGCTGGACAACCAGCCCGACCTCGATCTGGTCGAAGGCGATACCGGCACCGACCTCAAGCTGACCGCCACACTCAAACCTTCGGCGCAGAAGCGCATTCAGGAATTCGCCATCAAGCAGAACATCACCACCCTGCACAACCGCATCAACGAGCTCGGCGTGGCCGAGCCGGTGATCCAGCAGCAGGGTGCCGACCGCATTGTGGTGCAACTGCCCGGCGTGCAGGATACGGCCAAGGCCAAGGATATTCTGGGCAGGACGGCGACGCTGGAAATCCGCATGGTCGATGACGAAAACAGCGCCAATGCAACAACGATGGCTGCTGCCGAAAAAGGCCAACCCCCCGTCGGCACCGAGTACTACGTCGAACGCGGCGGCCGCGGCCTGCTGGTGAAGAAACAGGTGGTGCTCACCGGCGAACGCCTCACCGATGCCCAGGCCGGTTTCGACAACCAGACCCAGGAACCGGCAGTCCATCTTTCGCTCGACTCCACCGGCGCACGCATCTTCAAGGATGTGACGCGCGAGAACGTAGGCAAGCGCATGGCCATCCTGCTGATCGAAAAAGGCAAGGGCGAAGTCGTCACCGCCCCGGTGATCCGCACCGAGATCGGCGGCGGCCGCGTGCAGATTTCCGGCCGCATGACCACCACCGAAGCCAACGACGTCGCCCTGCTGCTGCGCGCCGGTTCGCTGGCCGCGCCGATGGACATCATCGAGGAGCGCACCATCGGCCCGAGCCTCGGCGCCGACAACATCAGCAAGGGCTTCAATTCGACACTGTGGGGTTTCACCGCCATCGCCGTGTTCATGACCGCCTATTACCTGTTGTTCGGTTTCGTGTCGGTCACCGCCCTGTCGGCCAACCTGCTGTTCCTCGTCGCCGTGTTGTCGCTGCTGCAGGCCACGCTGACGCTGCCCGGCATCGCCGCCGTAGCCCTGACCCTGGGCATGGCCATCGACGCCAACGTGCTGATCAACGAGCGCATCCGCGAGGAACTGCGCAACGGCGCCACAGCGCATGCCGCCATCACCGCCGGTTATGAACGTGCCTGGGGCACCATTCTCGATTCCAACATCACCACCCTGATCGCCGGGGTCGCCCTGTTGATCTTCGGTTCCGGCCCGGTGCGCGGTTTCGCGGTGGTGCACTGCCTCGGCATCCTCACCTCGATCTTCAGTTCGGTGGTGGTGTCGCGCGCGCTGGTGAACTTGATCTACGGCAGTCGCCGCAAGCTCGATTCGATCAGCATCGGCCAGATCTGGAAACCGGGATTCAAGGGCTAGGGGACGACGAGCATGGAATTCTTCCGCATCAAGCAAGACATCCCCTTCATGCGCCATGCGCTGATGTTCAACATCATTTCGTTGATCACTTTCGTGCTGGCCGTATTCTTCCTGAGCACCAAGGGCCTGCACCTGTCGATCGAATTCACCGGCGGCACGCTGACGGAAGTCAGCTACGCGCAACCGCCCGACCTCGACAAGATCCGCAAGCAACTGGACAAGGACGGCTTTACCGATACGCAGGTCATCAACTTCGGTTCCGCGCGCGATGTGCTGATCCGCGTCCCGCTGGCAACAGGCGGGGAAACCGCCAAGGTCAGCGAACGCATTAACGCCAGCCTGCTGTCCGTGGGCGGCGACCCGCAGCTCAAGCGCGTCGAGTTCGTTGGCCCGCAGGTCGGCAAGGAGCTTGCCGAGGACGGCGCGCTGGCATTGCTGCTGGTGATTATCGGTATCGTCGCCTACCTCGCCTTCCGCTTCGAATGGCGTTTCGCCGTCTCGGCAATCATCGCCAACCTGCACGACGTCATCATCATCCTCGGCTTCTTCGCCTTCTTCCAGTGGGAATTCTCCCTGCCGGTCCTCGCCGCCGTGCTGGCGGTGCTCGGCTACTCGGTGAACGAGTCGGTCGTCGTCTTCGATCGCGTGCGCGAAACCTTCAAGAAACAGCGTGGCATGACCACGCCCGAGGTGATCAACCATGCCATCACCAGCACCATCTCGCGCACCATCATTACGCATGGCAGCACACAGATGATGGTGACCTCGATGCTGATCTTCGGTGGCGCCGCCCTGCACTACTTCGCGCTGGCGCTGACCATCGGCATCCTGTTCGGCATTTACTCCTCGGTGTTGGTCGCCAGCCCGCTGGTGATGTGGCTCGGCGTCTCACGCGAGCAGTTCATCAAAACGAAAAAAGAGAAAATCGAAGGCGCCACGGAAGACGGCGCCGTCGTCTGACGCTATGACCCGGGCACCCCTGTCCTACGTTTGGGACCTGCCGACGCGGCTGTTCCATTGGTCGCTGCTGGCGCTGGTCGCGGCCGCTTTCGTCACCGCCAAGATCGGTGGCGGCGCCATGGTCTGGCACGGCCGGCTGGGCCTGGCCATCCTCGGCCTGCTAGTGTTCCGCATCGTCTGGGGCTTCGTTGGCTCCACCTACGCCCGCTTCGCGCAGTTCGTGCACGGCCCCGGCGCCATCCGTGCCTATCTCGCCGGTTCATGGCAGGGGCTGGGCCACAACCCGCTCGGTGCGCTCTCCGTGCTGGCGCTGCTCGGGATACTTGCGCTCCAGGCGGGCACCGGTCTGTTCGCCAACGACGACATCGCCTTCGAGGGCTATCTGGTACCGCTGGTCGGCAGTGATTTGAGCGGGCGCATCACCGGCATCCACCATCTGCTGGAAAAGGTGCTGATGCTGCTGGTGGCGCTTCACGTCGGCTCGATCCTGTTTTACGCCCACATCAAGAAGCACAACCTCCTGAAGCCAATGATCACCGGCTGGGCGGACGGCAAGCCGGAAGACTCCGCCAAGGGCGGTGGTGCTATCGCTTTTTTCGTTGCGATGGTGATCGCGGGTGCTGCCGTCTGGGTGGCTTCGGGCGCCTTGCTGCCGCCCCCGCCCCCCTCTGCCACCACCACGCCAAGCTTCTAGAAAAGTCGGCGCTAACGGGACGGCGGCAATGAAAAAGGCCACCCGAGGATGGCCGTTCGTTTGAGCGGGTAAGGTTTACTCTTCCTTGCGGAACTTCTCGTGGCAACCCTTGCAGGCTTCGCCGAGCTTGCCGAACTGTGCCTTGACCGCCGCAGCATCGCCAGTGGCGGCAACCTTCGCCATCTCGTTGGCGGCACCACCGAAGGTCTGGGCGATCTGCCCGAGGTCGGAGCTGCCGAAGAACTCGGACTTCAGGCGGGTTTCCTTCCAACCCTTGCCCTTGTCGGAACCCGGCTGGTAGAGCGCGCCCATCTTCGAATTGGCGATCGCCTGAATGAGGTTGGCGGCCTCGATGACCTGCTCCTTGTTGAAGGTGCCATCGACGTTGGCCTTGATCCGGCTCATGCTCCAGGCCATGGTGTGGTAGGCCGACTGGCGCCAGCGGATCTGGTCTTCCATCTTGCCGACGACCTGGGCGGAGACGGCGCTGGTCAGGGTGGCGAGAGTAAGTCCGGCGACGAGCATCTCGTAGGTTTTTCTCATGGGTTTTCTCCTTTGGGTGGATTGCAACGCGGATTATTGTATGTCATTCGCCGGCGGCGAACTGCTGCTTGACGCGCAGTTGCCCGCCCTCTGTGACCAAAGTCACCAGGCGGTCGATGTTCGGGTGCTTGCCGGGGTTGGCCTGCGCGTCGGCGGCATGCTCGGCATAGAGCTCCAGCCCCTTCTTCGCCGCCTCAACGGTGATCGCGCCATAGATTTGTGCCAGATGGTTGTAGACCGCCAGCGAGCCGGTCTGGCCGGGCTTGTTCTCGATGGTAGCGATCACCGCACCTTGGCTGTCGATCAGTTGCAGGGCAGCCAGGTGCGAGACCTTGGGCAACTGCTTGAGGTTGTCGGCGAAAGCCATCAGATGTTTTTCGCCAGTTCGACCGCCTTGCCGATGTAGCCGGCAGGCGTGAGTTCTCTGAGGCGGGCCTTCTCGCTGTCCGGAATGGCCAGCCCGTCGATGAAGGCACGCAGTGCATTCGGCTCGATGCCCTTGCCGCGCGTGAGTTCCTTCAACTGCTCGTAGGGGTTGGGCACTCCGTAGCGACGCATCACCGTCTGTACCGGTTCGGCCAGCACTTCCCAGCAGGCGTCGAGGTCATCGACCAGCCGCTGCGGATTAGCTTCCAGCTTGGTGAGGCCGCGCAGCGTCGAATCGTGCGCCAGCGAGACGTAACCGAAGGCCACGCCCATGTTGCGCAGCACGGTCGAATCGGTCAGGTCGCGCTGCAGGCGCGAGATCGGCAGCTTCTCGGACAGGTGGCGCAGGATCGCGTTGGCAAGGCCGAGGTTGCCTTCGGAGTTCTCGAAGTCGATCGGGTTGACCTTGTGCGGCATGGTCGACGAGCCGATCTCGCCGGCCTTGGTCTTCTGCTTGAAGTAACCCATCGCGATGTACTGCCAGATGTCGCGGTCGGCGTCAAGCAGGATGGTGTTGCAGCGGGCGATGGCGTCGAACAGTTCGGCCATCGCGTCGTGCGGCTCGATCTGGATGGTGTAGGGATTGAATGACAAGCCCAGCGATTCGATGAACTGCCGCGCGATGGTTTCCCAGTCGAGTTCGGGGTAGGCGGATAAGTGGGCGTTGTAGTTGCCCACCGCACCGTTGAACTTGGCCATCATCTTCACGTCGGCGATGCGGGCGCGGGCACGGATCAGGCGCGCGGCGATGTTGGCCATTTCCTTGCCCAGCGTCGTCGGCGTAGCCGGCTGGCCGTGGGTGCGCGCCAGCAGCGGCAGATCGGCGAGGTCGTGGGCGAGCGACCGGAAACGCGCGATCACCTTGTCCAGCCCTAGCAGCAGGATCTGCGCACGGGCATCGTTCAGCATCAGCGCGTGCGAGGTATTGTTGATGTCCTCGGAGGTACAGCCAAAATGGATGAATTCGGTGACCCTCATCACTTCGGCATTGTCCTTGAAGCGCTCCTTGAGCCAGTATTCGACAGCCTTGACGTCGTGGTTGGTGACCGATTCGATTTTCTTGACCGCTTCCGCGTCCGACACCGCAAAACCGGAGACGACCAGATCGAGTTCGGCAAGGGTGTCTTTCGAAAAGGCCGGCACTTCGGCAATGTCGGGGTTGGCGGCCAGCGCCTTCAGCCATTCGATCTCGACGCGGATGCGATTCCTGATCAGGCCAAACTCGGAGAAATGGGCGCGCAACGGCTCGACCTTGGCGGCATAGCGGCCGTCGAGCGGGGAAAGCGCCGTCAGTGCGGCAAGCGTCGATGTGTTCATGGTTTCGCAGGTGTGGGAAAAAGGATTCACCCCGATTTTATCAGGGCTGTTTGCCACTCCGCCGGCCATGGATGACTGGAGGGCGATGCTAAAATCGGCACATCCCAAAAACGGCAGCAGACAATGAAACTACTTGGTTCCCCGACCAGCCCCTACGTGCGCAAGGCGCGCATCGTCCTCGCCGAAAAGAAGATCGACTGCGAATTCGTCATCGACAACGGCGGCCCCGATGGCTTCGGCCTCGCCGTTCACAATCCCCTGTGCCGCATTCCCGTGCTGCTGCTCGACGACGGCAGCAGCCTGTTCGATTCGCGCGTCATCGTCGAATACCTCGACAACCTCGCGCCGAACAACCGGCTGATTCCCGCACCGGGCCGCGAGCGCATCCTGATCAAGCGCCTGGAAGCGCTGGCCGACGGCATCTGTGACGCCGCGATCATCGCAGTCATGGAAGGCCGGCGGCCGGCGAAGCAGAAAAGCCAGGAACTGATCGACCGGCAACGCAAAGTCATCGACTTCGCCGTGGCCGCCTGCGCACAGGAACTCGGCGAACAGCCCTGGTATTTCGGCACCGCCGCCACGCTGGCCGACATTGCCGTAGGATCGGCACTGGGCTATCTGAACTTCCGCCTGTCCGAACTCGACTGGCGCGCGACGCATCCCAACCTGGCCCGCCACTTCGACAAGCTGATGCAGCGGCCATCCTTCGCCGAGACCGTGCCGCAGGGCTAAAGAATCACCCCGCCACCCAGGCACACCCGCGATTCGTAGAGCACCACCGACTGCCCCGGCGTCACCGCCCATTGCGGGTTGGCAAAAGCCACCTCGCAACGGTCGGCAGCGAGGCTTTCGATGTCGCAAGGCGCATCCGGCATGCGATAGCGCGTCTTGGCGGCATAGACCCAGTGCGGGCGAGGCTCTTTGGAGGAAATCCAGGACAGCTGGCCGGCCGTCAACCGCTCGGAGAGCAAGGCCGGATGGTCGTGGCCCTGCACCACGTACAGCACATTCCGGTCCATGTCCTTGGCGCAGACGAACCAGGGCTCTTCCGGTGCGCCCCTGACCCCGCCGATGCCAAGGCCTTCGCGCTGGCCGAGCGTGTAGTAGGCAAGGCCTTCGTGCCGGCCGATCACCCGACCGTCATCGAGTCGGCAGATCTCGCCGGGCTGCTTCGGCAGGTAGCGCGCCAGGAATTCGCGGAACGGCCGCTCGCCGATGAAGCAGATGCCGGTGGAATCCCTCTTGGCCGCGTTGGCCAGCCCGGCCTCGGCGGCGATCCTGCGCACTTCGCGCTTGGCGAGGTGGCCGACGGGGAACAAGGTCTTCGCCAGTTGCGCCTGGTTAAGCCGGTAGAGGAAGTAGCTCTGGTCCTTGGTGCCGTCATCGGCCTTCAGCAACTGGTATTCACCGAGAAATTCACGCACCTGCGCGTAGTGGCCGGTGGCGATGCGATCAGCGCCAAGCCGCATGGCATGATCGAGAAAGGCCTTGAACTTGATCTCGGCATTGCAGAGGATGTCGGGGTTGGGAGTGCGGCCGGCCTGGTACTCGCTGAGGAAATTGGCGAACACCCGTTCGCGGTATTCCGTGGCGAAGTTGACCGCTTCCAGCTCGATGCCGATGGTATCGGCGGCGGCGGCGGCGTCGATCAGGTCCTGGCGCGACGAACAGTAGTCTTCCGTGTCGTCGCCTTCCCAGTTCTTCATGAACAGGCCGATGACCTCATGGCCCTGGCGCTTGAGCAGCAGAGCGGCGACCGACGAATCGACGCCACCGGACATGCCGACGATGACTCTAGCCATAGTGACGGATCACTGCGAGCGGATAACGCTGGCCGGCCAGATAGTCCTGTACGCACTGCAGGATCAGCGGGCTGCGGTGGCGGTCGACACAGACGGCGATCTCGGCCGGCGTCAGCCACACCGCGCGCAGGATGCCGGTATCGAGCGCTCGCGCCGTGTCACGGGGACCGAGTTTTCCGGCGAAGGCGAAGCGCAGGTAGGTAATGTCGCCCTGCGGACGAGGCCACTGGTAGATGCCGACCAACGCGGTCGGCGTGAAGTCGTAGGCGGTCTCTTCCAGCGCCTCGCGCGTGCAGGCGGCGATGAGCGATTCGCCTGCGTCGAGGTGGCCGGCGGGCTGGTTGAAGCGGATGCCTTCGTCCGTCTCCTCCTCGACCAGAAGGAAGCGGCCCTGTTGTTCGACGATGGCGGCTACCGTCACATTGGGTTTCCAGATGTCCATGGCACAGATTTTAGCTGTCCAATTCCGATAAAATCCGTCACTGTTCTCAATCCGCTTGGAGAAAACAAGATGTCCATGTCAGACCGCGACGGCTTTATCTGGCACGATGGCCAGCTCGTGCCCTGGCGCGAAGCCACCACCCATGTGCTGACCCATTCGCTGCACTACGGCCTTTCCGTCTTCGAGGGTGTCCGCGCCTACAAGACCGTCAACGGCACGGCCATCTTCAAGCTGAAAGAACATACTGACCGCCTGTTCAACTCGGCGCACATCTATCGCATGCCGATGCCCTTCGACCGCGAAACGCTGATGGAAGCGCAAAAGGAAGTGGTACGCGCCAACAAGCTCGAATCGGCCTACATCCGGCCGATCGCCTTCTACGGTTCCGAGAAGATGGGTGTATCGCCCAAGGGCGCCAAGACGCACGTGTCGATCGCCGCATGGCCGTGGGGCGCCTACCTCGGCGAGGAAGGCATGGAAAAGGGTATCCGCGTCAAGACTTCCAGCTACGCGCGCGGCCACGTCAATTCGATCATGCCGCGCGCCAAGGTGGCAGCCACCTACGCCAACTCGATCCTCGCCAACATGGAGGCGACCGAGCATGGCTATGACGAGGCATTGCTGCTCGATACCGATGGCTTCGTCGCCGAAGGGGCCGGCGAAAACCTGTTCATCGTCAAGGATGGCGTGATCTACGAGCCGGAAATCGCTTCGGCGCTGATCGGTATCACCCGCGCCACCATCCACGCACTGGCCAAAGAACTCGGCTACGTGGTCGTCTCAAAACGCCTGACGCGCGATGACGTGTATATCGCCGACGAGGCCTTCTTCACCGGTACCGCAGCCGAAGTCACGCCAATCCGCGAACTCGACGGCCGCCAGATCGGTGTCGGCCACCGCGGCCCGGTCACCGGGAAAATTCAGTCGCTGTTCTTCGATGTAGTCAATGGCAAGGTGCCGGCCCATGCCGACTGGCTCTCGCTGGTCTGAGGTTGCCATGGCCGCTATCGACGAAACCACCCGCGAAGTCGCCGTCACGGCGCACGACCTGCCGCTCGCCTGTCCGCGCCCCGGCGCGCCCCTGTGGGCCCGCCATCCGCGTGTCTTTCTTGACGTGCTGAAGGACGCGGCTGGCGTGGCTAGCTGCCCGTACTGCGGCACAACATACCGCTTTTCCGGTGAACGCCCGAAGGGCCATCATTAGCAAGATCCTCGTCGTCGCCCCCTCCTGGATCGGCGACACGATCATGATGCAGCCGCTGTTGATGC
Organism: Rhodocyclaceae bacterium; assembly: GCA_013426785.1. Taxonomy (GTDB): domain Bacteria; phylum Pseudomonadota; class Gammaproteobacteria; order Burkholderiales; family Rhodocyclaceae; genus Sulfuricystis. The sequence goes on from JACDZI010000033.1 coordinate 11,136, forward strand.
GGCTGCGCCAGCAGCAGCCGGCAGAGGAAATTCATGTGCTGGCCCCGGCATGGAGCGCCCCCCTGCTGCAACGCATGCCGGAAGTTACAGCATTCATCGAAAACCCTTTTCCACATGGTGCCTTCGACTGGACCGGTCGCCGCGCATTCGGTCGCCGTCTTGCGAGCGCCGACTTTTCCACCGCCTATGTTTTGCCCAACTCGTGGAAGTCGGCCCTGGTACCTTTCTTCGCCGGCATTCCCCACCGCATTGGCTACACGGGTGAGTCGCGCTTCATCCTGCTCAACCAACGCCTGCCGAAGAGCACTCTGCCCCGTCTCGTGGACCGCTATGCCGCATTGGCGAGCCACTGTGACGACCCGACAGCCGAACCGCGACTGACCTCGACCCCGCAACAACAGCGAAACGTGTGTGAAGCGCTGGGCCTGCCGCCCAACATCACCCCGGTGATCTTCTGCCCCGGCGCGGAATACGGCCCGGCCAAGCGCTGGCCCGTCCATCATTTCGCGGTACTGGCGAGAAAAGTCGGCGCTGGCGGGACGGCAGTCTGGATCGTCGGTTCGGCCAAGGATGCGCCGGTCGGCGATGCAATCGCGCAGTTGAGCGAGGGCGCAGCCCTGAACCTGTGTGGCCGGACCAAGCTCGAACAGGCGATCGACCTGATCGCTGGCGCACGCGCGGTGGTCACCAACGATTCCGGCCTGATGCATGTGGCTGCTGCCCTGGGGCGACCGTTGGTGGCGCTGTACGGTTCGTCGAGTCCCGGCTACACCCCGCCGCTGTCAGCGCAGGCGAAAATCCTTTCGCTCGGCCTCGACTGCAGTCCCTGTTTCAAACGTGAATGCCCCTTGAAGCATCTGCGCTGCCTTGAGGAAATCCTGCCCGAGCAGGTAAACGCGGCCCTGCCCCACTGACCATGCCCAAGAAACTGATCTACACCTCACCGCAGGAAGTCGAGATTGCTTTTTACGAAGCCCTCGAAAAAGCGGATCTCGGCGCGATGATGCAGGTCTGGTCGGAAGACGACGAGATCGTCTGCGTGCATCCGGGCGGCGCCCGACTCGCCGGTTACGCGCTGGTGCGCGAGGCCTGGCGCCAAGTATTCGAGGGCGGCGCCCGACTCAGGGTGAAACTGCTGGCGCTATCCACCGTGCTCGGCCCCTTCACCGCCGTGCATAGCGTGATCGAGCAGATTTCGGAGGCCGGCGAAAACCGCTTGGCAGCCCCTGTGGTTGCCACCAACGTCTATGTGCGCGGCGCGCTCGGCTGGCGCATGATCGTGCATCACGCCTCACCGGTGCCACCCGACAGCATCGGCGAAATCCCGCAGATGCTCCATTGACGGCATGGGATAATCCGGCGCAACCATCAAACAACCACCACGGAGACAGCAAACCTCATGGCCAATCAGGAAATCTTCATCGGCCGCCAGCCGATCCTCGACCGCAAGCACCAGTTGTTCGCTTATGAACTGCTATTCCGCAGCGGCGGGCAAAAGAACGAAGCGCATGTGCAAGACGACCTCGGCGCCACGGCCAACGTGATCAACCATGCCTTCGCCGAACTGGGCGTCGAGCAGGCGCTTGGCCCCTACAAGGGCTTCATCAACTGCGATGCCAGCCTGCTGCTGTCGGATATCGTCGAGATCCTGCCCACCGACAAGATTGTCCTCGAGGTACTGGAAACGGTAGAAGTGACACCGCAGATCGTCGAGCGCTGCATCGAGCTCAAGGCGCGCGGCTTCACTATCGCCCTTGATGACTTCGTCAATTACGAGGAAAAGTGGAAGCCATTGCTCGACCTGATCGAGATCGTCAAGGTCGACCTGATGCCGCTGTCCCGGGAACAACTCGCCACCGTCACCACGACCCTGAAGCGCTGGCCGACACTGACGCTGCTGGCCGAAAAGGTCGATAGCCGCGAGCAAGCCGACTACTGCCACATGCTCGGTTATGGCCTGTTCCAAGGCTACTACTTCGCCAGGCCGGTCATCATTGCCGGCAAGAAGCTCGGCCACTCGCAACTGGCGCTGGTGCGCCTGCTGGGACTGGTGATGGAGGATGCCGAAACCAATGCGCTCGAAGGCGTGTTCAAGCACGAACCGGGGCTGGCGATGAACCTGATGCGGCTGACCAACTCGGTCGCCACCGGCGCGCGTACCCACGTCACCAGCCTGCGCCATGCCATCACCGTGCTGGGTCGCCGCCAGTTGCAGCGCTGGCTGCAACTGCTCCTGTATACCAATCCAGCCGGCAACGAGCAGGTGGTCAGTCCGCTGTTGCAACTCGCCGCCACGCGCGGGCGTTTTCTCGAACTGCTCGCCGGCAAGCTCAAGCCGGGTGCCCGCGAGTTCGAGGACCACGCCTTCATGACCGGCATCATGTCGCTGATCCCGACATTGATGGGCGCACCGCTGGAGGAAATTCTCAAGGGCATCCAGTTGTCGGGCGAGGTGCATGAAGCCCTCGCCAGCAAGACCGGCCAGCTCGGCACTATGCTGCATCTGTGCGAAGCGCTGGAGGCCGGCGACGGCGCAACCTGTCACACCCTCACCGGGCAACTGCCCGGTGCCGACCACCTGATGGTGAATGCCTGCCTGACCCAGGCGCTCACCTGGGCGAGCAACATTGGGCGCGAGAATAGCTGAACGAGCCCGCTGTAGCGGCTGCTTGCATTACTTCATCACCTACGATCCGCAGTTTCCCTACGGCTGCCGGGCGATGAATTTCAAGAGCCGCGTACCGCCCCACAAGGAAGTCGAGGCGGCGAGCGGCCTGCCCTGCCAGATGTTTCAGCTGCAGCAAAAAAGCCGCTGAGCGATCAGCGGCTTCATGTATTCTCATGTCGTGCAATCTGTTGGTGCCCAGGAGAGGACTCGAACCTCCACGGTGTTACCCGCTAGTACCTGAAACTAGTGCGTCTACCAATTCCGCCACCTGGGCAAACGTACAACACGAGAGGCGCGCATTCTAAAGAAAAAACCTCTAATGTCAAACAAACACCGGCTTTCCAAAACCCGCCTCGCCGATCCCGAGATCGCGCGTGAAAGAGCGAAATACGACCATCCGCTGCCGAGCCGCGAATACATCCTGCAAACCCTCGCCGAGCAGGGCGTGCCGGTCTCCTTCGACCGGCTGTGCCAGCTGCTTGATGTCGCCGACATTGAGCGCGAGCCCTTCCTGCGCCGCCTCGGTGCCATGGCGCGCGACGCGCAGCTATTGCAGAACCGTCGCAACGACTGGCTGATCCCAGACAAAGCCGACCTGTTCAAGGGCAAGGTGCAGGGCCATCCGGACGGCTTCGGCTTCCTGATCCGCGATGACCAGGGCAGCGACCTGTTCCTACCCGAAAAGGAAATGGCCAAGGTGCTGCATGGCGACCTCGTCATCGCGCGCATCGTTGGCATCGACCGCAAGGGCCGCCCCGAAGGCAAGATCGTCGAGGTGTCCGAGCGGGCCAACCGCCAGCTGGTCGGGCGCGTGCTCCAGGAACACGGCGTGTTTTACGTCGTCGCCGAGAACAAGCGCATCAGCCAGGACATCCTGATCGCCCCGCCGGCAAAAGGTGACCGGAAAGCGCTACGCCCGCAGGCCGGCGCAGTGGTGATGGTCGAGATCGTCGAACAGCCGAGCAAGCAATCGCAGCCGATCGGCCGCGTCGTCGAAATCCTCGGCAACTACGCCGACCCCGGCATGGAAATCGAGATCGCGCTGCGCAAGCACGAACTGCCTTTCGAATTCTCGAAAGAGGCGCTGGCGCAAACCAAGAAGCTGCCGGATGAAGTGCGCAAGTCCGACTTGAAGGGCCGCGAAGACCTGACGCAACTGCCGCTGGTCACCATCGACGGCGAAACGGCGAAGGACTTCGACGACGCCGTGTTCTGCGAACGCCAGGGCAAGAGCTACCGGCTGGTGGTCGCCATCGCCGACGTTTCACACTACGTCACGGAAGACAGCGCGCTCGACGCCACGGCGCTGGAACGCGGCAACTCGGTGTATTTTCCGCGCCGGGTGATCCCGATGCTGCCGGAAAAGCTGTCCAACGGCCTGTGCTCGCTGAACCCCAACGTCGGGCGCCTGTGCATGGTCTGCGACATGGCGATCTCGGCCACCGGCGTCATCAAGCAGTACCACTTCTATGCGGCGGTGATCTGGTCGCATGCGCGGCTCACCTATACCGAAGTCGCCGCAGCGCTCTTCGACAAGGATGCTGAGGCGATCAAGAAGATCGGCGCCCTGCTGCCGCATCTGGAACACCTCGACGCGCTCTATCGCGTACTGGCGAAAGCGCGCGAGAAGCGCGGCGCGATCGATTTCGAGACGGTCGAGACGCGCATGATCTTCGACGACCACGGCAAGATCGAGCGTATCGAACCCTACGAGCGCAACGACGCCCACCGCATCATCGAGGAGTGCATGCTCGCGGCCAACGTCTGCGCCTCCGACTTCCTCAAGGAGCGCGAGCATCCGGCGCTCTATCGCGTCCACGAAGGACCGACGCCCGAACGACTCGACAAACTGAGGAATTTCCTCGCCACCTTCGGCCTGCAACTGACGGGCGGCGACGATCCGCAGGCGAAAGACTACGCGGCCCTGCTCGACAAGATCAAGAACCGGCCCGATAAACAACTGTTGCAGACGGTGATGCTGCGCTCGCTGCGCCAGGCCATCTACAGCCCGGACAACGTCGGCCATTTCGGGCTGGCCTACGAGAGCTACACGCACTTCACCTCGCCGATCCGCCGCTATCCCGACCTGCTGATCCATCGCGCCATAAAGTCGGCGCTGGCTGGACGGCGTTACGACAGCATCGACTGGGAACAGGTCGGCCTCGCCTGCTCGACCACCGAGCGCCGCGCCGACGAAGCGACGCGCGACGTGGAAGCCTGGCTCAAGTGCTGGTACATGCAGGATCGCGTCGGCGAAATCTTCACCGGCAGCATCTCGTCGGTGGTGCCGTTCGGCATCTTCGTCGCGCTCGACAGCGTGTTCGTCGAGGGACTGGTGCATGTCTCAGACCTCGGCCGCGACTACTTCCACTTCGATGAGAAAGCCCACGCCATGGTCGGCGAACGCACGGGCGCACGCTATCGCCTTTCCGACCGGGTGCGCGTGCAACTGGTGCGCGTCAGCCTCGAGCAAAACAAGATCGACTTCCGGCTGGCGGAAGAGAAGTGAGCATCGCCTATCCGATCGCCGGCGACGCGACGCGCGCAGCCCTGCGCGCCAGCCTGCGCGACCGCGCCGAGCAGTTCCAGATCTGGTTGCTCGAAGGTCAGATCAAGCGCGTCAATGAGGTCGTCGACCGCCTGCCGGCGGCCTTGGCCGACCTGCTGCCGATTGTCGCCAATCCCGATGCCAACATGAACATGCGTTTTGGCGCCAGCGCCGTCTTCGAACGCCATGCGGGCAAGGCGGCGTTGCAGGCGCTGATTCCGGCACTCGGGCTACTCACCGGCCACGGCGATGCCCGCGTGCGTTCCGACGCCTGCCACTTTCTCGGCCTGAGCGGCTCCGCCAGGGCCATCCCCTATCTCGATGCCCGCCGCGCCGACCCGGATGACGAAGTCAGGGAAATCGTCGCCGACAGCCTCGCCGAATTAATAGGAACTACCGAATGACTGAAGACACCCGCCTGATCCACGGCTTTCATACCGTGACCGCCAAGCTGCGCCACGATGCCGCAGGCGTACGCGAAATCTTTGTCGCCGCCGGCCGGCAGGACAGCCGCGCGCGCGATCTGGTGCAACTGGCCGAACGTTGCGGCGTGCGCGTCGTCAGCGTCGATGCGGCTCGGCTCGACGGCATGGCCAGGGGCGAACGGCATCAGGGCGTGGTGGCGCGCGCGCGCGCGCAGCAGCTTCATGTCACCCTCGACGACGTGCTCGATGGCCTGCAGGAACCGGCGCTGCTACTGGTGCTGGATGGGGTCACCGATCCGCACAATCTGGGTGCGTGTTTGCGCGTCGCCGATGCGGCCGGCACCCATGCAGTGATCGCGCCGAAGGACCGCGCCTGCGGCCTCAACGCCACGGCGATCAAGGTAGCGAGCGGCGCTGCCGACACCGTGCCCTACATCGTCGTCACCAACCTCGCCCGCAGCCTGCGCGAGATCAAGGAGCGCGGCATCTGGACCATCGGCGCGGCAGGGGAAGCAACTAAAGACCTCTACGCAGTCGAACAGAAGGGCGCGACGGCCTGGGTGCTGGGGGCAGAAGGGGAAGGCTTGCGGCGGCTGACTCGCGACACCTGCGACGAACTAGCGAAGATTCCGATGTTCGGCGCAGTCGAAAGTCTCAATGTTTCGGTGGCGTCGGGCATCTGTTTATTCGAAGCCCGTCGCCAGCGGAATTAACGCTTTACCAGAGCTTCCACCAGGGCTCGGTACGGTTCAGTCCGCGCTTGTAATACTCGCTATTCGGGAAGTTCTTCTTCATCACCCGCTCGGCATCGTCGCGCAGGTCGGTCATGCCGAGTGCATCGTAGGCCTTGACCATGACAAACAGCGCTTCTTCGTTGGCCGGGGCATCCGGATAGGTCTTGAGCGAGGTCTGGGCACGGCCGACGGCCGCGACATAGGCGCCGCGGCGCATGTAGTAGTTGGCGACGTGCACCTCCAACGAGGCCAGCGCATTCACCAGATAGGCCATGCGCAGGGCAGAGTCCTTGGCGTACTTGCTGTCGGGAAACTTGTTGACCAGCGCCTTGAAGGCTTCGAAGGATTCCTGAGCGGCGCGCGGGTCGCGTTCGGACAGGTCCTGCATGCTGATATAGCCGATCAGGCCCATGTCCTCGTTGAAATTGACCAACCCTTTTAGGTAATAGGCGTAGTCGACGTTCGGGTGATTCGGGTGCAGGCGGATGAAGCGGTCGCAGGCGGCGATGGCCGAGGCCTTTTCCTGCTGCTTGTAGTAGGCATAGGCGACTTCCAGTTGCGACTGCTGGGCGAAACGGCCATACGGGTAGCGGGCTTCGAGCTTTTCGTAGTATTTGATCGCCTTGTCGTAGGCGCCTTCGCCCATCGCGCCCTTGGCTTCGGCGTAGAGCTTGTTGGCCGACCAGCCGGCGGTTTCGTCGATCTGCTCCGGCAGCAGGCCGCAGCCGGCGGCGAAGACAGTCAGGAGCAGGGCAAGCAGGGAAGCTAAACTACGCATGATGAGCGAATCCCAAGTGGGCCAAAATCGGTCGGCCAATTATAACGAAATCACCGTGCCGTCCGGGCATGCTGGTCTGCGGCTCGATGCCGCGCTGGCGAAGCTGTTGCCCGAGCATTCGCGCAGCCGGCTGCAGGCCTGGCTGAAGGACGGTACGATCACCCTCGACGGCCTGTCCGCCGACCCCAAGCGCAAAGTCTGGGGCGGCGAAAAGATCACTATCTCCGTCCTGCCGGAGCCGACTTTTTCGACCGCAGCCGAGGACATTCCGCTCGCCATCGTCTTCGAAGACGAAGGGCTGATCGTGATCGACAAACCTGCCGGCCTGGTGGTACATCCCGGCAACGGCAACCGCGACGGCACACTAATGAACGCACTGCTCCACCACGCCCCAGCACTGGCCGGGGTGCCACGCGCCGGTATCGTGCATCGACTGGACAAGGACACGTCCGGACTGCTGGTCGTCGCCAAAACGCTGGCAGCGCAGACCGGCCTGGTACGCCAGTTGCAAGCGCGCTCGGTCAAGCGCCACTACCTGGCGTTGGTCCATGGCAAAGTCGGCACCGGCGGCACAGTGGATGCGCCGCTGGGCCGCCATCCGTTGCAGCGCGTCAAGATGGCCATCGTCAAGCACGGCGGCAAGGCGGCGCGTACGCACTATGCGGTGCAGGAAGTCTTCGCGGACTGCACCCTGGTGGAATGCCGGCTGGAAACCGGCCGTACCCACCAGATCCGTGTGCACATGGCAAGCATCAAGCATGCGCTGGTCGGCGACCCGGTGTATGGCAAGACGAAATGCGACAACGCGACGCTCGGTGCCTTCCCGCGGCAGGCGCTGCATGCCTGGCGCCTGTCCCTCAACCATCCCGATTCGGGCACGGAGATAGGCTGGGAATCACCCCTGCCGCCCGATTTCGTCAGCCTGCTGGAGACCCTGCGTGGCGCTTGATCTTATCGTCCCCGACTGGCCGGCTCCGCCTAATGTGCACACCCTCGTCACGACAAGGAGCGACGGTGTCAGCAGCGGACCATTTGCCAGCCTCAACCTTGCCGATCATGTCGGCGACGATCCCGCTGCCGTCACTGCGAACCGGCGGCGCCTGCGTCACCACCTGCCGGGCGAACCGGTCTGGCTCAGTCAAGTACACGGCAAGCTCTGTATTGACGCCAACTTGCCGGTGACGCGTGAAGCAGATGCAGCCTTCTCCCGCCAATCCAGTGTCGTCTGCGCCGTGCTCACCGCCGACTGCCTGCCGGTGTTGCTGTGCGACGCTGCCGGCAGCGTAGTCGCCGCCGCCCATGCCGGCTGGCGCGGCTTGGCAGCCGGGGTCATCGAAGCGACAGTCGCCGCAGTGGGCCTGCCAGGCGACGAGTTGCTGGCCTGGCTCGGGCCGGCGATCGGACCGGCAAATTTTGAGGTGGGCGACGAGGTTCGCACCACCTTCGTCGAACAAGACGCTCAAGCCGATTCAGCATTCACCGCCAGGTCGCCCGGCAAATGGCACTGCGACATTTACCTGCTCGCAAGGCAGCGCCTGGCCGCGTTGGGCATTCGCCGTATCGCCGGCGCCGACTTTTGTACGGCGGGCAATGCAGCACAGTTTTATTCCTACCGGCGCGACGGCGTCACCGGCCGCATGGCGAGCCTGATCTGGCTGGCATGAACCGCGCGCCCATGCCACCATTGACACTTGGCATGCTGCATTGCAGAATCCCGTTTCCTAGCCACGCCAAGAGTCCGCATGAATTCCCCCCAAGATCCCAATGCCGCGCTGCAAGCATTATTCCAGGCTGGTCAGGCCTTCGCCCAAGGCATGGCCCAGTTCATGAACGGCCAGCAACAGGAATGGCAGGGAAAGCTCGGTACAACGCAACCGGCCGATGGCCCGTGGAGCAAAGAAAACGCCGCCCTGCTGGCCTTGCAGCAGGAATGGCGCGAACGCCAGGTCACGCTGTGGCAGGCAATGGTGCAACGGAGGCGCGGCGAGGTGGCCGAGCCGCTGGTGCGACCGGAACCAGGCGACAAGCGTTTTGCTCACCCGGCCTGGGCGGAAAGCCCCATCTACGACTACGTGCGCCAAGCCTACCTGCTGAATGCCGAATATCTGAAAAAGATGGCCGATGCCATCCCGGCCGCCGATGGCCTGACTAAGAGCCGCCTCCAGTTCGCCACGCGCCAGATCGTCGATGCACTGGCGCCCTCCAACTTTGCCGCGACCAATCCGGAATTTATCCAGAAGGCGATCGAGACGGAGGGCAAGAGCATCCAGGCCGGCCTGCAGAACCTGCTGGCAGACCTGGAAAAAGGCCGCATCTCGATGACCGACGACACCGCCTTCGAGGTCGGCACCAATCTGGCCATCACGCCGGGCGCGGTGGTGTTCGAGAACGAACTGTTCCAGTTGCTCCAGTATTCGCCGCAGACCCAGAAGGTGGCCAAACGCCCATTCCTGATCGTGCCACCCTGCATCAACAAGTACTACATCCTCGACCTGCAACCGGAAAACTCATTCATCCGCTATGCCGTTGGGCAAGGCCAGACGGTGTTCCTGATGTCATGGCGCAATCCCCAAGCCGAACAGGGCCAACGGACTTGGGACGACTACCTGGAATTGGGTCCGCTGACCGCGATCAAGATCGTGCAGGAAATCTGCGGCAGCGAGCAGATCAATGCGCTTGGTTTCTGTGTTGGCGGCACTATCCTGTCGTCGGCCTTGGCCGTGGCGAAAGCACGCGGCGAGAATCCGGTCGCCTCGCTGACACTGCTGACCACCTTGCTCGATTTTTCCGATACCGGCGAGATCGGCTGCTTCGTCGATGAAAATTCTGTCGCGCAACGCGAAGTTACCATTGGCAAAGGCGGCTTGCTCACCGGCAAGGAACTGGCAACCACTTTCTCGGCACTGCGCGCCAACGACCTCATCTGGCAGTACGTCGTCGGCAACTACCTCAAGGGCAACAAGCCAGCCGCCTTCGACCTGCTCTACTGGAACGCGGATTCAACCAACCTGCCCGGCCCGTTCGCTGCCTGGTATCTGCGCAACCTGTATCTCGAAAACAGCCTGCGCATCCCCGGCAAGCTGTCGATGTGCGGTGTCAAGGCCGATCTCGGTTGCGTCGATATGCCCCATTTCATCCTCGCCACGCGCGAGGACCATATCGTGCCGTGGCAGCCGTCCTATCTCGGCCGCAAGCTGCTCGGCGGCAACTCGACCTTCGTGCTGGGTGCCTCGGGCCACATCGCCGGTGTCATCAATCCCGCCGCAAAGAACAAGCGCAGCCATTGGATCAACGACAGCGACACTGCAAATCCCGATGAATGGCTGGCAGGCGCGACCGAAGAAAAAGGCAGCTGGTGGCAGCGCTGGACCGACTGGCTCAGGCAGTTCTCGGACGGAGAAATTTCTGCCCGTGGTTGCCTCGGCAGCAAGCAATATCCGGCCGGAGAACCCACACCGGGCCGTTACGTAAAAGAAAAAGCCTGAACACCCTAGCCACTTTGCAACAACAACCACAAACGAGGAAAGGAATATCATGACTCAACGCATCGCTTTCGTTACCGGCGCCATGGGCGGTCTCGGCACCGCCATTTGCCAGGCCTTCGCCAAGGACGGCTACAAGGTCGTCGCCGCATACCATCCCCAGTTCGACAACAAGGACGAGTGGCTCAAGGAAATGGACGCCGCCGGCTTCAAGGATTTCGTTTGCGTTGCCGGGGATGTCTCTGATATCGAATCCTGCAAGGCGATGGTTGCCGAAGCCGAGGCTGCCGCCGGCCCGGTCGACATCCTCGTCAACAACGCCGGCATCACCCGCGACCGTTTTTTTGCCAAGATGGAAAAGGATCAGTGGGATGCCGTCATCTCCACCAACCTGACCTCCTTGTTCAACATGACCAAGCAGGTCTCCGCGAAGATGGCCGAGCGCGGCTGGGGCCGCATCATCAACATCTCGTCGGTCAACGGCGTCAAGGGTCAGGCCGGCCAGTCCAACTACTCCGCCGCCAAGGCTGGCGTGATCGGCTTCACCAAGGCGCTGGCGCAGGAACTGGCCACCAAGGGCGTCACGGTTAACGCCATTGCTCCGGGTTATGTCGCCACCAAGATGGTCATGGCCATCCGCGAAGACATCCTGAAGAGCATCATCGACACCGTGCCAATGAAGCGCCTGGCCAAGCCGGAAGAAATGGGCGCCCTGTGCTCGTACCTTTCCTCCGATCTGGCCGGCTACATGACCGGCGCGACGCTCAACATCAATGGTGGTCTGTACCTGCAATAAGTAGGACACCCGGCACCACTGCGGTGGTGCCGGTCATACTGGGAGCAAACAACATGGTCGAACCAACCCGATTGATCAAGAAGTATCCGAACCGACGTCTTTACGACACGCGCACCAGCACCTACATCACACTGACCGACGTCAAGGAGTTGGTGCTCAAACACGAAGAATTCCGTGTGGTGGACGCCAAAACGGGCGACGACCTGACGCGCAGCATTCTGTTGCAGATCATCCTCGAAGAAGAAGCGGGCGGCGCGCCGATGTTCACCTCCGACCTGCTGGCACAGATGATCCGCTTTTACGGCAACGCCATGCAGGGCATGATGGGCCAGTATCTGGAGAACAACGTCACTGCCTTCGCCGACATGCAGAAGAAGCTACAGGACCAGGCGAAGCATCTCTATGGCGACAATGCCAACATGAGCAAAGATCTCTGGGCGCAGTTCCTGAACTTCCAGGGTCCTGCCATGCAAAGCATGATGGGCACCTATGTGGAGCAGAGCCAGAAGATGTTCCACCAGATGCAGGAAAACATCCAGGAACAGACCCGCAAGATGTTTATCGGCTTCCCGATACCCGGGCATGCCGCGCCTGAAGCCGACAGGCCGGCCGAGAAAAAGAAATAGTGGCGCGCCGTCCTGCCCGCTGCCCCAGGGTGGGGTTTGTTTCCCTGGGCTGTCCAAAGGCGGCCAGCGACGCAGAACAGATACTGACCCGGCTGCGTGCCGAGGGCTACGAAATCTCCGGCAGCCATGACGGCGCCGATCTGGTTGTCGTCAATACCTGCGGCTTCATCGATGCCGCTATCGCGGAATCGCTTGATGCCATCGGCGAAGCGCTCGCCGAGAACGGCAAGGTCATCGTCACCGGCTGTCTCGGGGCAAAAGGTGACATCGTGCAGGCCACCCATCCGAGCGTACTCGCCGTCACCGGCCCTCACGCGCTTCAGGAAGTCATGAACGCGGTGCATGCCCACCTGCCGCCCCAGCACGACCCCTTCGTCGATCTGGTCCCGCCGCAGGGCATCCGCCTCACGCCCGACCACTATGCCTATCTGAAAATCTCCGAAGGCTGCAACCACCACTGCAGCTTCTGCATCATTCCCAGCCTGCGTGGCGACCTTGTTTCGCGGCCAATCGGCGAGATACTCAAGGAGGCTGAAATACTGGCCGAGGCCGGAGTAAAAGAGCTGCTGATCATCTCGCAAGACACCAGTGCCTATGGCGTCGATGCCAAATACCGTACCAGCTTTGCAGATGGCAGGCCGGTCAAGACACGCCTTTATGAGCTATGTAACGAACTTGGCGAATTGGGAATGTGGATACGCTTGCATTACGTCTATCCGTATCCCAGCGTCGACGACCTGTTGCCGCTGATGGCAAAGGGAAGACTGCTGCCTTACCTCGACGTGCCTTTCCAGCATGCCAGCCCCCGCATCCTCAAGCTGATGAAACGTCCCGGCGACGTCGACAAGATCCTCGACCGCATTGCCGCCTGGCGCAAGGCCGTCCCCGAGCTGACGATTCGCAGCACCTTCATCACCGGGTTTCCCGGCGAGACGGAAACCGAATTCAACGCATTGCTCGATTTTCTCGATGAAGCACAAATCGACCGCGTCGGTGCCTTCGCCTTCTCTCCGGTCGCAGGCGCGACCGCCAATGCCTTGCCCGACGCCCTGCCGGAGGAAATTCGCGAAGAGCGCAAGATGCGGCTGCTGCGCCATCAGGAAGACATCTCTACCCAGAGGCTAGAAGCCAAGATCGGCCAAACCCTGACCGTCCTCATCGACGATATCGACGACGATGGCGCCATTGCACGCAGTGCGGGCGACGCTCCCGACATCGATGGTCTGGTCTACATCACGGACGGCCAGGACCTCGACATCGGAGAGTTTGCCGAAGTCACCGTTACCGATTGCGACGTGCACGATCTCTATGCCGAGCTTGTAACCGAATGAGTGCCGTCCTGTGAGTGCCGACTTTTTGCAGGCCCTGCGCGCCATCGTCGACAAGGGATACGTCCTCACCGAACCGTTCGAGATTGCGCCCTACAGCACCGACTGGCGCGGCCGCTATTCCGGGCAGCCCCTGTGCGTCGTCAAGCCAGCAAACGCCGCCGAAGTCGCTGCCGTCGTCACTGCCTGTGCGACAGCCAGCATCGCCATCGTGCCGCAGGGCGGCAATACCGGTCTTTGTGGCGGTGCCACGCCAATCGGTGGTGAGGTGCTGCTGAGCCTGACCCGCCTCAACCAGATTCGGGCCATCGATACCGACAACAACACCCTGACCGTCGAGGCCGGCTGCACCCTCGCCGCAGTCCAGACAGCCGCCGCGGAAGCGGGCCGGCTGTTTCCGCTCTCGCTTGCCGCCGAAGGTACCGCCACCATTGGCGGCAACCTCGCCACCAACGCTGGCGGCGTGCAGGTGCTGCGCTACGGCAACACGCGCGAGCTATGCCTCGGCCTGGAGGTAGTACTGCCCGACGGCCGCATCTGGAACGGCCTGCGCGGACTGCGCAAGGACAACACCGGCTACGACCTGAAGCACCTTTTCATCGGTGCCGAGGGTACGCTCGGCATCATCACCGCGGCGGTGCTCAAACTCTTCTCCCGACCACATGCGACCGCAACCGCCTGGGTCGCCGTGCCGACACCCGCCGCCGCCGTCGCGCTTTTCAGACGGCTGCGGGGCGTAATCGGCGGCCGCGTCACGGCCTTCGAACTCATCGGCCGACCGGCACTCGATCTCGTGCTGCAACACATTCCCGGCAGCCGCGATCCACTCGAAGCCTCATCGCCATGGCAGGTCCTGATCGAGCTTTCCGACACGATGGAGTCTGACCTCAACGCGCCACTGGAGGACGTCCTTGCCGCCGCCATCGAAGCAGGCGAAGCTACCGATGCCGCCCTCGCCCGCAGCGAATCGCAGGCCATCGCCCTCTGGGCCCTGCGCGAAAACATTGCCGAAGCGCAAAAGATTGAGGGCCTATCGATCAAGCACGACATCTCCCTGCCGATCTCGCGCCTCGCCGAATTCATCGCACGCAGCGACGCCGCGCTCGCTGCGAACTTCCCCGGGGTACGCATCGTCTGCTTCGGCCACCTCGGCGACGGCAACCTGCACTACAACCAGTCAACACCCGCGCAGCAGGAGAACGACGCCTTCATCGCCCTGGCCGGTGCCGTCAATCTGATCGTGCACGACCTTGTCCATGAACTCGATGGCTCGATTTCCGCCGAGCACGGCCTGGGGCAACTCAAGCGAAACGAAGTACTGCGCTACAAGAGTGAAATCGAAATGGACATGATGCGTGCCGTCAAGAAAGCACTTGATCCACACGGCCTGATGAACCCCGGCAAGATCCTCTGAAATATTTTTCAGCTGGAGGTTTACAGGATTTTGGCTGTCTGTATAATTCGCGCCTCTTTGGGGGTATAGCTCAGCTGGGAGAGCGCTTGCATGGCATGCAAGAGGTCCGCGGTTCGATCCCGCGTACCTCCACCAAATTTGTTCCAATAGCATTCCAAAGAAAGCCGGAGATCATACGAATGGATCTCCGGCTTTTTTCATTCCTGTACACCATGATCTGCCTTGTGCGCGGGTACGAGCTGCACGCCCACCATGGAGGCAAAGATCAGCGCACCACCTGCAAGCTGGATGGCGGACAGGCGTTCGCCGAGGTAGAGTGCACCGGCCAGCGCGGCAAAGAAGATTTCGGAACTCAGCAGGATCGCCGTATCAGCCGGCCGCGTGTGGCGTTGCGCCACCACCTGCAGAGTGTAGGCCACGCCCACTGAAAGCAGCCCGCCGTAGAGAATGGCCGGCAGTGCCATCACGAGGCCGGCCAGCGTAACCTGCTCGAGCAGAGGCGCCAGCAGGCTCGCCAGCACGCCGCAGACGATAAACTGCGTCAGCGCCAGCTGGATGGGCGCGCCCTTGGTCGCTGCCACGCGGCCGACCCACAGCACGTGCGCCGCCCAGAACAGGGTGCTGACAATCACCCAAGCATCGCCGGCATTGAAGCCGTCGAACCGGCCGCCACCCAGCAAAAAGGTGCCCGCCACGCTGGCCAATGCCGCCAGCCACACCACCCCGTGCGGACGCTCGTGCCCGAGCAGCGAAGCCAGCACCGGCACCAGTGGTACGTACAGCGCAGTCAGGAAGCCGGCATTGCTGACTGACGTACCCTCGATGCCAATCTGTTGCAACACCACGCCGCCAAACAGCAACAGGCCAAGCCCGATCCACTGTACCGCATCGCGACCATCGAGCCTTACTCCCGCCTGTTGCAGGCGCAGGTGCTCGCGCCAGGCCAGCGGCAGGATGACGAGTGCCCCGATCAGGAAACGCGCACCGGTGAAGGCCAGCGGCCCCACGGCATCCATACCCAGCTTCTGGGCAACGAAGGTCGTTCCCCAGATCAGCGCAACCAGCAGCAGCAGGCCGTTGGCCAGCCGGCGGCTCATAGCGGGCCGGCGACGAGGAAGGCGCTCTTGATGCCGGAGATCAGCATCTGCACGGCCATGGTGGTAAGGATCAGGCCCATCAGCCGCTCCATCGCCGCGAGTCCGGCCTTGCCGAACAGGCGCGAAAGCCGCTCGGCCGCCAGCAAGGTCACCGTGTTGATGACGATGGCAACGACGATCGCGCCGAGCAGGGTACCCAGCTGGGTGCCCTGCCGCGCCGTCAGTAGTACCGTGGCCAGGGCCGCCGGCCCGGCGATCATCGGAACGGCGATCGGCACGATCAGCGGCTCGCCGTTGATGGCGGCATAGTCGTCGTCGTGGCCATGGGCCGGGAAGACCATGCGCACGGCGATCAGGAAGAGAATCAGCCCGCCAGAAATCTCTAGCGCGGAAGGCGAGAGGTGCAGCACCGCCAGCAGCCAGTCGCCGGTGAAGACGAAGACAATGAGCAGCAACGCGGCGATGGCGTTCTCGCGCAGCACTACCTGCGTGCGCCGGACGGGTTCCAGCGGACGCAACAGGGAAATCAGCAGCGGCACGTTGCCCAGCGGATCCAGCAGGATCAGCAGCAGGATGACGGTCGCAATGAATTCGGCAGTCATGGAAGGAAATCGGCGCTGACGGGAGCGTAACGCCGCCCCACCAGCGCCGACTTTTCAGGTCATCAGTTGATGTTGTAGCGTGCCAGGAAATTGATGCGCGACATGTCACCCTTCTCCCCGACCAGCGTCTCGCGCTGTCCCCAGATGTACTCGAGGCCGATATCAACCATCTTGACCGGATTCCAGATACCGCCAATGTGGAATTGCTGAACCTTGCGGTTCACGCCAAACTGGCCGCTGTCGAGACCGTTCACACGCGCCCAGTCGGTGTAGTCGTTGTTGTAGTTCTTCTGCGTGCCATAGACAAAATTCATGCGGAAGGTATCGCTGAACTTGCGCTGATAGCCGAGAACAACACCCAGGGCTTTTTCCATCTCGATACTATCGGTGGCAGCGTTGTAGCCGGCACCCTCGACATAGTTGAAGTAGCGGCCGATCCCGGTACCGCCTGTAACGATCCAGCTGATAAAGTCATCGCCGACCGTCTTGATCTGGCCACTAGCAGCCAAGCCATAACCGCGTTTGCTGCGATTGAGCGTGCGGTACTCGCCATCATCACTAGGTGTCGCCGGATCATCAGCCACCAGCGTTACATCACCATTCAGCCTATGTTGATGCGAAACACCACGCAAGCTCAACGAACCCCACGTAAAAGGCTTGTCCCAACGAACAACAAAATCCGGCACCTTTGAGAAACCGGCTGTCGTCGCGGCTCCAGTCGGGTCGAGCACATAACTCACCGAGTTTTCAATAGCCGCCGTGAAGTTGCCATACTCCGGCATCACATAGGTGTAGCGAATCTGCGGTTGGCGGATGAAGGTTCCACCGACCGGGCCATTGAAATCAACCGTCTCCGGTGTATTGTCGATATCCATGAAGGTCGACCATGTCTGGCCGATTAGCCACGAGGGGCCGATCTGCATGTAGGCATGGCGCAGGCGGAAGTCATAGCTGTTAGTGGCCTGCTGCGTATAGATGTTCCCCAAGCTGCCATAGACGGCAGAATTCCCGGTGCGGGGATCGTTGTTGAAGTCACCTTCGACCTTGACGGAAATCTGGCCGAAGGGGCTCGGCGTTGCGCCCTCAATGCCGATACGCGAAGTACGCGCGTGCAGGTAAGTCTGGCCATCGCGCCGTGCCGCTGCACTGCCACGCAACGGGGCGTAGGGCATGAAGGTGGAGTAATCGTTGCTGCTGTGATCTCCCTTGAACTCATGTACGGCATTCAATTCGGCAACACCATAAACCCGCACCGAAGTCTCGGTTCCCGGGATGCGGAATGAGCCCGGGATATCCCCCACCACGACATTCTCCTTGGTCGAGGCCGCCATCTGGTCACGCAAATCGGCCACGTCCTTCGAGGATACACTGCTCTTCTTCAGCGCTTCAATCTGCTCCTGCATCATCTGCAACTGCTTTTCCAACTGGGCGATGCGCTCAGCATCGCTGGCGGCATGGGCGGCTGGGATGGCGGCGAAACCGGCGGCCAGCAGCGCCAGCACGATGGGCTTGGTTTTCATGGGTTCTCCTTGGTTGAAAACAGGTTAAAAGCCGTGCCGGACCTGGGCGAGGAAGGTCTTCGCCCGCTCATGGTCCGGGTTGGTGAAAAAGTTTTCCGGCGTCGTGTCCTCGAGGATGACGCCGTGGTCGAAAAAGATCAGCCGGTCCGCCACCTCGCGGGCAAAGCCCATCTCGTGGGTAACGGCCAGCATGGTGATACCGGTGTGCGCGAGTTCGCGCATGACGCCAAGCACCTCATTGACCATCTCGGGGTCGAGCGCGGAGGTCGGCTCGTCGAACAGCAGCACCTTCGGGTCCATCGCCAATGCGCGGGCAATGGCGACACGCTGCTGCTGGCCGCCCGAGAGCTGCACCGGGTACTTGAGCGCCTGGTTGCCGAGCCCGACGCGTTCCAGCAGGGCCAGCGCCTTCGCCTCGGCCTGCGCCTTGTCCATCTTGCGCACGCGCATCGGCGCGAGCGTGATGTTGCGCAGGATCGACAAGTGCGAGAACAGGTTGAAGCTTTGGAACACCATGCCGACTTCGCGGCGGATTGCGTCAAGGTGCTTGAGGTCGTCATTGAGCTCAATGCCGTCGATGCGGATCGTGCCGGTATCGTGCGCCTCGAGCCGGTTCAGTGTGCGCAGGAAGGTGGACTTGCCGGAGCCCGAGGGCCCGACGATGGCCGTCACCTGCCCTTCGGAAAAAGTGGCGCTCACGCCCTTGAGGGCATGGAAGCTGCCGAAGTGCTTGTGCACCTCGCGGGCTTCGATGATGGTTTTGGCGCTGGCGGTCGCAGTCATGATCGGCTTCCTAGCGCTTGCGCCCGACATCGAGCTGCGTCTCAAGCGCCGCCGTCAGCGTAGTAAAAGCGGTGGTAAGAATCAGGTAGATGCAGGCGGTGGTCAGGAATACCGGGATCGGCTGGTAACTCTCGGCTTGAACGCGATAACCCACCATGGTCAGCTCGACCACGCTGATGGCATAGGCCAGCGATGAGTCCTTCACCAGTGAGGCAAGGTTGTTAGCCAGCGCCGGCAGGGCGACGCGCATGCTCTGCGGCAGCACGATGTCCATGAAAGTCTGGAGCGGCGACAGCCCCAGGGCGCGGGCCGCTTCAACCTGGCCTTGCGGTACGGCGAGGATGCCGGCACGCACGCACTCCGTGTTGTAGGCGCCAACGTTGAGCGCCAGCGCGATGGCGGCACAGCTGAAGTCGGAGATCTGCATCGATTCCGGCAAGAACTGCGGCACCGCGAGCCAGACGAACAGGATCTGCAACAGCAGCGGCGTACCGCGAATCAGCCAGACGTAGAAATCGCACAGCCAGCGGAACGGCGGAAAGGCCGACAGTTTGCCGAGGCCGGCGATCACGCCGATCACCACGCCCGCCGATCCAGCGATGAGCGTGAGCAGCACGGTGATGCGCGAACCCTCGGCGAACTGCTGCGCCGCCTGGCCGATGGGCGCCGGCGCGGCGGACAGCGGTATGGCCATGCCCCACAGGAACAGCAGGAGGCCGACCATGGCCCCCACCATCACCCAGGCCGGGTTCTGCCGGATCCAGTTCATGCCCGCGGTTCAGTTCAGCCGCGGCAACCGATGTCGGTCTTGAAGTACTTTTCGGACAGGGCTTTCTGCGTGCCGTTCTTGATCACTTCTGCCAGCGCGGCGTTGAGCTTGTCCATCAGTTCCTTGTTGTTCTTGCGCAGGATCATCGAGACGCGCTCGACAAACACCTGCTCGCCAGCCACCACGCCTGCGTCGGGGTTCTTCTCGATCGTGGACTTGATCAGCCACTTGTCGGAAATCCAGGCATCGGTCTTGCGGGCCTTGAGTGCGGAGAAGGCTTCCGGATCGGCCTTGTAGGTCTTCAGTTCCTTGAGGCCGGGAATCTTCTTGGCGTTGTCCATGTAGCTGGTGCCGATCTGCACTCCGACCGTCTTGTCCTTGAGGGCGGCGATGGTCAGCGGGCCATCCTTCTGCGCGGCAATGGCGCCGCCGGTGCAGTAGTGCGGGTTGGCGAAGTCGACCGCGCGGGCGCGCTCTTCGGTGTAGCCATGCGAGGCGATGGCGAAGTCAAAACGGTCCTGGCGGATCGATGCCAGCTGGGCATCGAAGGACACCACGCGCCACTCTAGCTTGAGGCCCAGTATCTTGACGATGGCCTCGGCGAGCTCGACTTCGTAGCCTGTCAGCTTCGGGCCCTCGAAGAAGTTGAAGGGATAAAAGGCGCCTTCAGTAGCGACCACCATCGTGCCGGAATCCTTGATGACGTTCCAGTCGCGCGCCTGCGCGCTGCCCATGGCCAGAACCGCAACACTCGTTATCACGCCCAGCCACTTGCTAAAGCACTTCATACATCCTCCTGGATAAAAACGCGGGCCCGCTCCTGCGGAACCGCCAAAATCTTGCCAACACCGGGATCCGCATTCTAGCGCGAGCCGGTCTGCCCACATCGAAACTTTGATTTCTGCCACCGGCCTTGCACTCTATCGTGCCAAGCGAAATGGCAGAAAGCACTTCTCCAGTATCGGTAAATACGGAAACCGATTCGTGTCCCTGCACAATCCAAACAAGCCCAACAAGGTGTTGCCATCATTTCCGTTCGTGTGTAGAATTCGGCCCTCTGCACGCACACAGGATAATTTAGCTTTCTGATTCAAAGGGTTAGACAGAAGTGCTTTTGCTGTTTATCTCCAAAAAGACGAAGACCCTATCGTCTAGAGGCCTAGGACAACACCCTTTCACGGTGTGAACCGGGGTTCGAATCCCCGTGGGGTCGCCAGCATAACCCCACTCCCTGGGGAGATCCGATAACGGATCTCCCCAGACCGAGTGGCTGGATCGAGATACACAGTCTCGACAAGGGTTGTGAGGAAGTCTTTCAAATGGTCGCGCGAGAGCGCTGCCATGTCCTCTGCTAGTGCGTTCAGCATCCTTCGAACGTCGCTTTCCTGGATAGCTGCCAGAGCCTTGGCGCGACTTGCTTCTTCGATCAGTTGGGCCAAGCGCTGCTGGATATCAGCACGAATCACCTCCAACTCCTCGAGCCGCCGCAGTAAGGGGCCAGGGGCACTGGTCTCCTCAACCAGGTTGGTGAGTTTCTTCATGCGGATATCGGTATCGCGCAGCTCGTTCTGTAGCCCACGAATTTCCTGACCGTCGCCTGGTTGCTGAGCTGCCCGTGCCTTTTCGGTCATGGTCGTTACCATCAGGTCGCTCCGGATATCGATGGCAACCTGCTGCAATACCGCTTCCTCGAGAATTGAGGATCGGATGTTGGCTTTACCGATCCGATAGTTCCCTGAATTGCCATGCCATGGTTGCCCGTCTGGCGTGAGCACCTTGCCTGACAACAGATAATCCGAGATACGGGCACGAGGGGCGCGTGATTCTCGTGCCGATTCCAATCGAGACAGAATCGCCAGAGCAGTATCCTCGGTGATCAGCGCAGGATGCGTATCGCGCTGGATGATCCACTCGGATCGAGGCCGCCTGCGGCCGACTCCAACATCCTCCTTGCCCCTGTGCATGTTCCACACCGTGTGGCCAGCATAGGTCAGCGCCGACCACTCGAGATGCGACAAGGTACTCTTGGCCAGCTCGATCCCGAGTTCATCGGCCAGCCGGCTGCCATTCTTGTTCATCGCACGACCTTGCAGCCATTTGGCAATCTTTGGGCCAGCAATAGGGTTCAGATCAAGACGGCTCTTGGTCACTGCCTGTCCGTCACGAACTTGCCCCGTGTCGATCGAAATCAAGCGATAACCATAGGGCGCGCGCCCGCCGGCGCGAAACCCCTGACGAACGTTCTCAGCCATGCCGGCGAGCCCCTTTTCTCGGCTCATCAGACTGTGAACCTCATCCATCGCCTGTAGCTGTCAGCGATCGCCGTAATGGAGCCAGTTGAAGATCGGCGTATAGGAGCCAGT
>JACDZI010000151.1 GCA_013426785.1 Rhodocyclaceae bacterium
GGCGGGGCCCACTGAAATTTCCGGCTCATGCTGCTAACTGAGGAAAATAGGATCAATGCCTTGTGGTGGCACACCCCTTGCTGTTTTGTTGTTGTTTCTATACATAAGAAAACAACAACAAGGCCGTATCGTTTGGCGTGGCTGATCCTGCCTTCCCACCGTTCCCACAGCCCGACCGCCGGCTTTGGCTAGAGGGCCAGCCGGCTAACTCGGCCCTTTCGGGCCTCGCCCTCCGGGCGGACTGTGGAAACCGTGGAAAGCCGAACCCCGCCCCCTCCACCGGCTGATGCCGGCACCTCCCCCTCCGGGGAGGGTCTGCATCGGCCTGGCGGCCGATCTGCGCTACGCGCTGTCTGCAGGATGGATAGCCGCCGCCGCAGCGGCCAGCGTTTCAGCCTTGGTTGGGCGCCCTTGGCGCTTGGGTGCTGCGGTGCTGCCACGCATCCACGCGCGGACGTCTCCCAGCCGCCATCGCAGTGCTTTGATACCAGAAAGCGGCTGCGGAAAGCTCTTGTTTCTCCTTTGCCTGACAGTCGTAGGACTCAGCCCGGCAACGGCTGCTACTTCCTCTGGACCGACCACCAGATCATCAGGCGCCTTGCTCAGCCGAATGGCCAGATCGTAATCGCGCTTTGACATGATTTCCTCACGTGAGATACATGAGGAGAGCATGCGGCATAACAATTATAGGGGGAGAGGACAGTTAAGCGTCAACGAAATATCATTAGCTATCGTTAAATAGCTCGGTACAAGAAAAAATATCCCGCAATGCTTGCCGATCTTTATCAAGAAATGCCCGCCGATGCGTTGGCTGCTGCGTTTGCAAGTGCGTGGCGCGATCTCCGTGCTGATCCGCGGGAGCGCGCGCGGGGGTTACCGCCGAAGCTGTCTGCACAGATTGCCAGCGAGGCGCGCACACTGATTCAAATTTCCCAGCGCCAGGCGGAACGCCTGTTTTATGGAATGGATGATGCCGAGGCTGAGAAGCGTGTGGCTCGACGCAGGGAACGAGGTGGAGCCTCGATGTCGTTTGACACTGTGCGAGAGTTGCTCGCTAGCATCTCATGGGGGGCCGCGATGCACGGCCGCCCCGAATGGCTAAAATTCGTTGAGGCGTGGTGGTGTCGTCTCGATTTCCTTGAAGCTGCCCAGGAAGCAGTGAAGTCCAATCGACGCCGGTTGGACCCGTCAAACCCCGCAGACGTTCTTGATGCGTTCCGCTCATGCCTGGTCAAGCGGGCCCGCCTAGCGGAGCTTGAAGGTGACATCCGGCTGAGACGATGGGCGACGAACTTCGCTCCCATTCATGACACAACTTATGTCACACGGCCGGCGATAAGTCGGTAATATGCAACATATCAGAAGCTAACGTAAGCTAATGAGTATTAAGGCTAATGTTAGCTAAGTTCCTGTAATGTAAGTGCCAATTATTCGATTGACATGGTGGGGGTCGTTGGTTCGAGTCCAATCGCGCCTACCAAACACCTAGTGTTTTGCGGTAGCAGTCACTAACATTATGCGGGGAAATACGTCACAAACCGTCGAATTCAGCGTCACAACGTCACAGTCGACGTCACAAGAAAAGGCCGCTCATGCGGTCTTTTTCTTTTCCGGCTGCCACGGCTTTGAATTGTTGGCGAAGCCGGCCAGATATTCCGGTGCGAGATGGGCGTAGTTTTGCACCATGCGCGGGTCTTCCCATGCGCCGAGCTTTTGCAGCACCTCCAGCGGTGTTCCGCTCATGACGTGCCAGCTCGCCCAGGTGTGCCGCAGTCCGTGGAAGGTGAAGTCGCCGTGCCAGCGCTTGTGCGGCTTGTCGCTGGCATCCTTCCAACGCTCAAAGTGGCCGAGGCCGGCCCGCTCCATCGCATTCTGCCAGGCTGTTTTGATCTTGCTGATTGGCGCGCCTTCCTTCCTGCCGCGCCCTTTGTACGGGAACACCCATTCGGCGTGCTTACCTTCCTGCCCGCGCAAGATGGCAACGGCCTCGTTCGATAGCGGGATGCCGACCGGCTTGCCGCCTTTCATCTGGTCGGAATGCATCCACAGCACGGCGCGCGCCATGTCGACTTCCTGCCAGCGCAGGTGGGTGACGTTATGCTGGCGCAGTCCGGTGGCCAGCGCGAAGGCAGCGACCGGCTTCAAATAGTCTGGCAGCGCAGCATGCAGCTTCTTCCATTCGTCGCGCGTCAGGAATCGCAGGCGACCTTTTTTCGTCTTGCGCGTGGCGATCTTCACCTCGATGCCGGACTGGTTGAGGATGGCGACGAGAATGGCGCGGTAGCGGTTGAAGGTTGATGGCGATTTCCCTGCCAGCAGGGTGCCCAGCGCACTGGTGATGGCCTCGGCGGTGCAGTCCGTCAGCGGACGGTCTGGAAAGGTGTCGTTGAATGCCCGCAGGTTGTAGCGGTCAGAGTCGGATCGTTCGGCGGCGGTCAGCCAGTCGGTGCAGGCGTCTAGCCAGGTGCGGCTGCTGCCAGCGACAGGTGTGTTTCAGAGTTCGGCGCGCCTTTGTGCGCATTTCGCTGATGGTGAAGGCCGAGAAATCCAGCAGCCTCACGGAGATCGAGGGTTCTCATGAACCAGATTGAAACAGATGCGTGTTCCGAAATGACCGTCAAAAGCACACACGCCTGATGCTTTTCAAATCAGGTCGGCTTTTCCTTGGTGAACAACGCTCGATGACCTGATTACCCGCGCCACCCGCGAAGTCCACGCCGGCGGCGTCTAAATCCTGCTGCCGGAGTAATGTCCAAGGCACGCTGTGCTAAACTATTCTTACCATGTAAGAGGAGAGTGCTGCCATGCTAACTGTCACCGTTTCCGATAAAGGCCAAGTCGTTATTCCGGTGGAAATCCGTCGCCGCCTGGGCATCACCCCAGGCTGCCAACTCGATTTCACCCTGGACGGTCATGTCATCCACGCCGAGGTGAAGCGCCAGGTTGTTCAAACCAGTGTCGAAGATGGCTTCGGCATGCTGGTTTGCAAGCGTCCCGGCAAACGCCGGCTTGCCGATTTCGATGTTGCCCTCGCCATGCGGGAAGCTAA
>JACDZI010000034.1 GCA_013426785.1 Rhodocyclaceae bacterium
GTCAGGCCGATGCGCAGCGCCTGCGCCTCGTCGCGCAGGCGGGCATTCTCCTGCTTCAGTTGTTCCAGCTGGCGCAGGTCGGCCCGCACGGCAGCCCCTGCCTGATGCGAGAGCATGTGGATGTCGCCGTAAAGAGCCTTGCTCGCTTCCTGGCTGAGATCGGCATGGCCCCAGGCAGCCCACAGCGCGCCGGCAATGTCGTTACCCGACAACACGGCCTCACGCCACAGCCCGAGTACGGCCTGCTCGTCGCGGGCGCGGCCGAAGCGTGCCAGGGCGGCGGCATAGCGTTTGTCAAAGAAGCGCTGGACCAGTTCGGCGATCTCGGTGCGCGTGTCGCAACTGCCGACCACCGCCGTGTGCAGGGTGTAATCGGACATATCGCGCTCGTGAAACCCGGCGCGGGTGGCCAGCTTGCGCATCTCGGTCACCGGCAGGCAGGTACCGATCAAGGGGCAGTGGCAGCGGGTCGGCAGTTCCCATAACTTCTTGCGACGGCGCGTTGTGGCGCGGAACGGTACGGGCTGGCTATCGCCGAAGGCGGCCTGGAACAGTTGGGTCAGAGATGTTGTCATGGCAGGTCAGGATCAATCGCAAATATGATCAGCTGGCTGCCTCGATCCCGCGGCATCGCGCCGTGGGCCTAGGTGGCTGGCTCGTTGAAAAGTCGGCGCCGGCGGGACGGCGTCAGAGGGCGCCCGTCAGGTTGCGCGGCGCCATTTGCGTTACTTGCGGCCGGCGGATGGAATGGGGCTGGGCGGCTTCGTGGTCGCTGTCGCGGTCGAGAATCTCGAACAGCTCGCGCGCATGACGCCGCAAATGGTCGTCGGCCTCCGGATCGTTGGCCACTTTCTCCAGCAGCATCGCGGCAAGGTAAGCCGACCGCTGGCAGCCAGTTTCCATGTGGCGGGCCAGGTGGGCCAGCGCACCGGCGACGATACGCGCCGGTGGCACGTCATTTGTTTCAGGCAAGGCATTCATCGTGAGTCTCCCAGTGATTGGCAGGCATTCGCAAACATGATAATCATTCTCATGTAAAATGTAAACTGTTTTGAGAAGGATTCTCACTTTAATGATCGCTTCCTCTACTCCCGGGCGCATACGCCTGCGTCACCCGTCGCTGCGCGACCCGCAGCGCAGCGAACGGCTGCCTCTCCAGGTCGCCCGCTGGCGCCATGTGCGCGAAGTCCGCGCCAATCCTCAGGCTGGCAGCCTGATCGTGCGCTACGACAACGAAAAACTGAACGATGCCAGCCTGGCCAGGCGGCTGGAATCATCCATAACCAAGCTCGGCGCGACGCCGCTAAAGTTGCCGGCCAAACCCGGCGGTACGACGCGGGTGCAGGCTAACCGCTGGGCCAAGCGCGGCATGCTCGGCAGTCTGGCGGTTTCGCTGGTGCTGGCGGCAGCCGGCCAGAAGCGTTGGCATGCTCTGTCGGGGGGCGGATTCCTCGCCTCACTGGCGGTGCATCTGTGGGTTCACCGCCGGCACATCCTGCGCTGACAATAAAAGTCGGCGCCGGCGGGACGGCGTTTCCGAGGAAAATCAGTCGGCCAGCGCCCCCTGCCCACCGCGCAAAGCATTGAGCAGGATGCCGATGGTGGTGCCGTTGTGCGCCACCGACGCCGCGACCGGCGTCAGTTTGCCCGCTGCAGCCCCTGCCAGGATGGCGCTGTTGAGGCCCACGGTGAGCTTGAAATTGTGGTCGATCAGTTTCAGCGTACGGTTGGCCAGTTGCTTGGCATCCGCGACGCGTCCGATGTCGTCCTCCAGCAGCGCGATGTCCGAGGTCAGGCGCGCAATGTCCGCCCCCTGCTGCATGGCAATGCCGACATGGGCGCCAGCCAGCGCCGGGGCGTCGTTGATGCCGTCGCCGACGAAGGCGAGCCGGGCACCGGCAGCCTTCATCCCGGCCACCAGCGCGGCCTTGTCTTCCGGCATCAGCTCGGCATGAAAATCATCGAGTCCGAGTTGCGCGGCCAGCTCCGCCGCGCGGTCGCGATGATCGCCGGTCAGCATGACGATGCGCTTGACGCCGAGGGAGCGCAGGTGGGCGAGCGTCGCCGCGCTGTCCTCCCGCAACTGGTCCTTGAGGGCGATGACACCGAGCAGGTGCCCGCCGAAGCCGATGTAGAGCAGCGTCTTGCCGTCACGAAACAGGCGGTCGATGCGCTTGCGCTGCGCCGGCAGGATCGGGACGCACTCGTCATCCTCGACGAAATGGCGCGAACCGACGACGATGCGCTGGCCGTCGATGACGCTGGCCACGCCGTGGGCGGCGATGAACTCGACTTCCTTGTGGTCAAAGTGCCGCCCCTGGTTCTTGCGGGCCACCTCGACCACCGCCAGCGCCAGCGGATGGAAATAGTGCTCCTCGACCGATGCGGCCAGGTCGATCAAATCCTTGGCTGAATAATGCGGATCGAAGGCGACCGAGTCGGTCACCGCCAGTTGGCCGGTCGTCAGCGTACCGGTCTTGTCGAAGACGAAAGTGTCGGCCTCGGCCAACCGCTCCAGCACGTCGGCCCCCTTGATGAGGATGCCGCGCTGGCCGGCCTTGAACATGGCCGACTTGAAGGCGACCGGCGTGGCCAGCTTGAGCGCGCAGGAATAGTCGGCCTGCAGCACCGCCGCCGCGCGCTTCCAGTCGCCGGTCAGCAGCCAGGCGGCCCCGGCCAGACCGAGCACGCCGGGCACCAGCTTGTCAGCCAGCTTGGCGGCATTGAGCTGCGCCGTACTCTTTGCGTCCAGCGATTGCTCGACATAGTCGGCGATGCGCGCCACCGCTGTCTTGCGTCCGACGTGTTCGGCATAGATGCGCAAGCGGCCTTCCTCGACCACCGTGCCCGACAACACCGTGTCGCCCCGGGCGCGATTGACCGGCAGGCTCTCGCCGGTCATCGAGGCTTCGTTGATCAGCGCCTCGCCGCCCAGCACGGTGCCATCGACCGGGATGGTCGCGCCGGCGCCGACGATCACCGTGTCGCCAACGCCGACTTTTTCCGCCTCGACCTGCTGCTCGACGCCGTCGCGCTCGACCCAGACCAGACCGGTGTCGGGACGCAGCAGATTCTTCAGCAGATCGTCGGAACGCCGGGCGATGGAGTTTTCCAGATATTCGCCGAGCGCCAGCATGAACACGGTGGTATTGGCAGCCACGTAATCCTGGCTGGCCGTCGAGATCGCCACCGCCAGCGCTTCCAGCACGTGCGAGTTGATGCCTTCCTTGAGCAGATCATCGACCGCTTCGCCGTAGAGCGGCAACGAGGCCGCCAGCGTCGCCGGCAATTGCACGCCGGGCGGCAGCTTGCTGGTAGTCGCCAGCAGGGCACCGCTCGCCACCACGGTCAGCAACTCCTTGTCCTGCACCTTCTGCTGCGCGCTCCGGGCGGCGCGCACTGGCAGGCGGATATCCAGCAGGGCCATGCCGAGGCGTTCCGCATCCGTTTCGGCGACGGCATAGCTCAGGGTCAGCGAACGCGCGGCCGCGTTGAGCCGGGCGCTCCTGACGCCGGGCAGGTTCTCCGCCGCCCTGGTGATGGCACGCGCATCGAAGGGGGTTTCGGCCGCCGTGCGAAAGCGAAAACGCACCCGCCCCGGCATTTGATGCACCGGGCTTAACGCACTGAAAGGCGCCACCGCGCTCATGCCTCGCTACGCTTCTCCGCCGCCACTTCGGCCTTGATGTCGGCCATCTGCTCCTTGATTTCCTCGAAGCCGCCGGCCACGCCGGAATACAGCTTCATCGCCGTCTTCACCAGCTTGGCGCGCATCTCCTCGTCGCCCAACACATAGACGGCGGCAGCGCCCAGCAATGCGCCGAGGATGAATTGCTCGGTGTGGCGCGAACCCACCAGTCCCTGCAGGCTGTGCAGGAAGGTGTTGTTGTTCATGCCGGGCGCGGCCATGCCCGGTGCGGCGGCGTAGGCATCCGCACCCATGCCTGCGTCCATCCCCGCCATGTTGCTCATGGCGGAATAGCCCCCGCCGTAGTTGGCCTGGCCCCAGCCGGCCTGCTTGGCATGCTTATGCTTTTTCTTGCCCATCGTCGTTCTCCTTGGTTTCCTTCATCAGATGTTCGATTGCCATCACGCCGGCCGCCCCGACAGCCAGTGCCGTCAAGGCGCGGCCAATATCCTGGTGCTGCCAGGCCTGGGCGGCGGCGGTTCCGGCGGCCAGCGCCGTACCGCCCTGCAGGGCCAGCCGCAGCGCCCGCTGGTCCGCTACCGGCCGCCTCGACTGGTTCTGGATCGCCGCCAGCAGCCCGGAGGCCACGAAGCCCTGCACAAATGCCCCCGATGTCGGCTTTGCCGGGGTCACGATGCTCAATGCGCTCATGATGTCGTCCCGGCTTTCGTGGTAACCGGTTTTTTGGCCGGCGCTTTTTTCACGGCCGGCTTGCGTGCCTTATTGGGGGCCGGCTCGGCTACTGCCGGCTCACTCAGGCGCTTGCGCATCGAGGCTGACGAGTGCTCGATGGCTTCGAGGCTGGACACGGTGGCATGGCGCAAGGCCACCTGCGCCTGGTCCAACTTGAGTTTGGATTTGTCGGAACGCCACAGCTTGATGGCGACTGCACCGGTCGCGATGCCGGCGATGAAGGGAAGCAAGGGCAACATGTCAGTTCTCCTTGGTGAGTGAAAGTGGTTTGGCAGCCTGCGGCTGGCGCAGGTAGTGAACGGCGGCGGCGCCCGCCAGCATGCCGGCCAGCATGGTGGGATGGGTGGCGCGCACCAGCGTGCCGGCCAGGCCAAATGCCCCGTGCTGGCGTGCCAGCAGGGCAAAGCCGCGCTCGAGCACATCGGTGAGCGGGCCGTGGCGCACATAGGCCTGGCTGGGCGGGACACCCTGTTGAGCATGCCAGTTTTCCAGGGTGACGGCCTTGTCGAGGGCACGCTGGAACGCCGGCAGGTGGTTGTCGCGCGAGGCGGCCTGCAGGTTGCGGAACACCTGCTGCACGTCGGGTTCCACCACCTGGCCGAGCAGATAGTCGTAAAGCCTGATATTGGCGATCTCACCCGCCACGCCACGCTGCAGATTGCCGCGCCACGAGGGCGAAATGGTCGTGGCGGCCGGAAACGGATCGAGCGGCCGGGGCACGCCATAGCGCGCGCACAGCCGTGACAGCGCGGCGATGTGCTGCACTTCCGACTGGACGATATTGGCGAAAGGCGGCTGTGCGCCGAAGGCCTCGACTACGGCCGCATAGTAGGCACGCGCCGCATATTCGTCGTAGAGGGCGATGCGCAGCGCCTGGTGCAGCACCGGCCAGGGCGCGGCTGGCTGGATCAGCTGGCTGCGCAGGATCGCTTCGTCATAGTTGGCCATCACGGAACTCCTCGTATTTGTCGGTGAGGATGCCCTGCAGCACGCCCGCCGCCACCGACTGCCGTCCGGCCAGCAGGTCCGGCCAGGCCGCATCGGGCAGGATGGCGCTGTCGTACTCGACGACGCAGGAGCGCGCCAGCAGGTTGAATTGCAGCTTGCGCACGCCGCGCAAGGAAGCCAGCGCGCTCTTGAGCGGCGCGAAACCAACCTGCTTCAGCAGGGGTTCGTCCAGCGCGGCGGCGGCGAGCTTGAGGCGTACCCGTCCGGGTATCTGATGCGCGATGCACAGATAGGGAAGAAAATCCGCCAGGATTTGATGAGGGTCGAGCGCGGACAGGTCCGCCGTTCCGCTCGATGATTTTTTTGCAATAGCCACCGCAACACCACCGGAAACTTCCCTGGCTGGCTTGCCGCAGATATGGATCGCGGCTGGCTGGCTACTGGAAACAATTGAAGAATTTCTGTCTGGAAATCTAGCACCGCCGACTGGCGGGTGCAAGTTGGCTGTTCTCGGCCGACACCAGTGCATGGATCACCTGGCGCGCATAACGGTGATCCGCCGTGTTGCCAGCACTGACTTTTTGCAAATAGATCTCCAGGCCGATATAGAGAAAATCCTTAGCCTGCCAGACCTCCTCGGGAATCACCGTCTTGCCGTTCGGGAAACGCGCATCTTCCTGAGCGGCACCGAGCCGGACCAGGCGCGGCGCCGGCTGGATGGCTGCCAGCGGTTGCGGCAGCAGGCAGTCCGGGGCGCGGCAGTAGATGTCGGCACAAGGGCCATCGGCGTCAAGCCCGGCATGCAGGTCGATCAGCCGGCCGTAGCGGCCGCGAACGTGCGGCAACAGTTGCAGGTAAAGCGCACGGTGCAGCGTGTCATGCTGAAACCGCTCGTCGGGGCGCGGATGCCGGCCCGTCAGCCCGTCCGGAATGGTCAGCACATCGATGCCGGCGGCGGCGATGCCCGCGGCGACGGCCGCACCAAAAGCCAGTTCCTCGCGGTGAATGCCGATGACCAGCAGCGTGCCGGCCATGTTCATGCCGTCGCACACTGGCGGCAGTGATTGATCTCGATGGTAACGTGGTCCAGACCCGGCACGATCGACAGCATCTGGCGGTATCGCTCGATGGTCAGCGGCGCATGGCTGACCAGCATGGCCGCGAAGGTAAGCCCGACCACCCAGCGGGTGCGACGCTCGGCCCGCTGCTCGGCTGCGGTGCCGAAATCGTGGCGGTGCTGCCAGAGCGACAGGTCGTAGGTGGTCATGCAAGCATTGTAGCTACTGCCCGCAGCGGCCGGATTGGCCGCAGCCGCCGCAACCCGAGGCGGTGGCCCCGGCGTTTGCCGTTGCCGCGATCGGAATCACCCGGCGATACGGCAGGCTCTCGGCATAGCGGCGCATGCCGAACAGAACCGCCGCGAAGGCCGCGAGGATGCCGACCGTCCAGCCCAGCGAAGCCGACGGATGCGCAGCCCAGGTGGCGATCTGGTAGTAGAACGTCGCCAGTCCGTAGGCCATCCCGGTCGTCCAGGCGCCGACGAACAGCGTCCAGCGCATGCCGCTTTCCTGATAGACCGCCGCGATGGCCGCCGTGCAGGGGAAGTAGAGCAGGATGAACAGCAGGTAGGCGAAGGCGCCGGCCGCGCCGTCGAAGCGTGCCACCATGGCCCCGAAGGTGCCGGTGGAGACTTCCTGTTCCTCGGCCACGGCGTCCTGGTCGCTGACATCGCCGATATCCAGACCGAGCGGATCGGCCCAGTGGCCAAGCGCATCGCCGAGGTTGGCCGGGATGGTGGCGAAGGCTTCCGCCAGTTTTTCGGTGAGGACAAAGACTTCCTCTTCCTTGGGTTCTTCTCCGGCCTCGGTGGCTTTTTCGGCGGCTTCGCTCTCGGCCAGCGCGGTGTAGGCCGCGTCCAGGGTGCCGACCACCGCTTCCTTGGCCAGTACACCGGTGAAAATGCCGACGGCGGCCGGCCAGTTTTCCTCGGTCATGCCCAGCGGCGCGAAAGCCGGCGCGATGCAGCGACCGACTTCGGCCAGCATCGACTTGTCGGAATCCTCGTTACCGAAGCTGCCATCGGTGCCGATGGCATTGAGGAAGTTGAGTACCAGCACCATCGGCACGATGATGCGCCCGGCCTTGACGATGAAGCTCCTGAGGCGATCCCAGGTATGGATCAACACGCCTTTCAGGGTCGGCAGGTGATAGGGCGGCAATTCCATGATGAAGGGCGTCGCCTCGCCTTTCAGCAGGGAGTTCTTGAGGATCAGGCCGGTGGCCACGGCCGCGGCGATGCCGATCAGGTAGAGGCCGAACACCACGTTCTGCGCATTGCTCGGAAAGAAGGCGGCGGCGAACAGCACATATACCGGCAGGCGCGCGCCGCAGGACATGAACGGCGCCATGGCGATGGTCAATAGCCGGTCGCGGCGATGCTCCAGCGTGCGCGTCGCCATGATGGCCGGCACATTGCAGCCGAAACCGACGATCAGCGGCACGAAGGACTTGCCCGGCAGGCCGACCCAGCGCATGAAGCGGTCCATGACGAAAGCGGCGCGCGCCATGTAGCCGGAATCTTCCAGCACCGAGAGGAACAGGTAGAGGAAGCCGATCACCGGGATGAAGGTGGCGACCGTCTGCAGACCCCCGCCGATGCCTTTGGCCAACAGTACATTGAGCCACTCCGGCGCGCCCATGCCGCCGAGCAGTTCCCCAAAGCCATCGACCAGCAGCGCACCGGCGGCCTGGTCGAAGAAATCGATGAAGGCGCCGCCGATGTTGATGGTGAACATGAACATCAGGTACATCATCAACAGGAAAATCGGGATGCCCAGCGCGCGGTTGAGCACGACGCGGTCGATGCGGTCGGTCAGGTCGCGGGTGATGCGGCCATCCGTCGTCACGGCGGCATTCGCGATGCGATTGGCCAGCCCATAGCGTGCGTCCGCGATCAGGATGTCGAGATCCTCGCCGAATTGGGCGGCGCGTTCGGCCGCCAGGGTGGCCAACGCCGGGCCGGCGGATTCGCGTGCAGAAT
Source organism: Rhodocyclaceae bacterium (assembly GCA_013426785.1). Taxonomy (GTDB): domain Bacteria; phylum Pseudomonadota; class Gammaproteobacteria; order Burkholderiales; family Rhodocyclaceae; genus Sulfuricystis. Next base: position 8,370 of record JACDZI010000034.1, read on the forward strand.
CGTCGCCCTCAAGCAGACGCACGCCCAGCCAGCGCGGCGCGGCGGCAGCACCTGGCTTTGCAGCCTCGATGCCGCGCGCCAGCTCGTCGATGGCGCGGTCGAGCGCCTCGGCATAGGCGACCCTTGCCGTCGGACGCGGCCGGGTCGCGGCTGCCTGCTGGATTGCCTGGCGCAGTTCGGGAATGCCCTTGCCCGCCGAAGCGATCACCGGCACCACCGGGCAACCCAGCTGGGTGGCAAGCGCGCCGACATCGACCTGCATGCCCTTGTCGGCCGCCACGTCGGTCATGTTGAGCACCACCAGCAGCGGCACGCCCATTTCCACCAGCTGCGTGGTCAGGTAGAGATTGCGTTCAAGGTTGGAGGCATCGACGATGTTGATGACGAGGTCGGCCTCCCCCGCCTGCACGTAGTCGCGCGCCACCATTTCGTCGAGCGAAACCTCACGATCGATGACATCCAGCGAATAGGTGCCGGGGAGGTCGACCACCTCGAAGCGCACTGCGTCGAGACGATATTCGCCGCTCTTCTTCTCGACCGTCACGCCGGGCCAGTTGCCGACACGCTGCTTCGACCCGGTAAGCGCGTTAAACAGCGTGGTCTTGCCACAGTTGGGGTTGCCGACCAGGCCAATGGTGTATTGGTTCTTCATCAGAGTTTCTCCACATTCAGCGCGGCGGCTTCTTCCTTGCGCAGCGACAGGCTGGAACCGCGCACCCGGATCTCCACCGGGTCGCCCATCGGGGCAACCCGCACGATATCGATGGTTGCCCCCGGGGTCAGGCCCAGGGACAACAGCTTGCGGCGGTAACCCCCGCCGCTCTGGCTGAAGCCGGCTACCCTGGCACGGTCGCCGATTTGAAGTTCGCCGAGTGTCGTCATCTCATCATTTCCAATCATTTCGTGTCCATCAGATCGGGGCGACCATGATCTTGTTCGCCATGCCGCCGCCGAGGGCGAAACGCGTCTCGCCGCGCATCACCACCAGGCCGCCGCCCTGCCGCTGCTTCACCAGCACTTCCGCGCCGATGTTCAGCCCCATCTCCGTCATGCGCCGGGCCAGCCCCTCGCCCCCCATCAGGCTGACGATGCGCACCCGCGCGCCCTCGTCGGCCATCATCAGGGGAAAGGAAGCCGCAGCCATCTTGCCGTCCCGCCAGCGCCGACTTTCCTAGAATTCCCAGGCGAAGCCGACCTGGCCGAAGCTGCGGTCGTTGCCACGTCCGACCGCGCCAGAGACTTTGAAGCCCTCGAAGATTTCGTAGCGCAGGCCGATGGCCTTGTCCGGACCGGAGTGCTCTTCGCCATAGGTCTCGACCGTCAGTTGCAAGGCGTCCATGAGCGGGAACTCGTAACCGATGCCCCAAGTGCCATTGGTGTTGCTGTCTCCATGATCCTTCACTCGTGTAGCGCCGAGGTTCATGTGCAGCACCTGGCCGTTTTCCAAGCGATAGGTGGCCAAACCGGCGAGTGAGTATTCCTTTTCGGTGAACTTGTCGGCGTTGAAGCGATCATTGACCCTCGTATGCCCGTAGCCAAAGCTGGCGCCGAGTGACCAGCCGGTGTCGTTCTGGTAAGGCACCCACTTGACGCTGAAGCCGGTGCCGCGCAGTTTGGCGGAAGGATCGTCGGTACGATCCGTGGCGCGGGAGAAGGCCAGGCCGACCTCGACATTCTCGATCAGGCCATAGCCCAGTACGAGTTCGCTACCGCGCGTCTCGTCGTCGCGGCTCAGCACGCCTTCGACCTTCATGCCACCCTGATCGAGGGTGCCGGCATCGTCGGTGGCCATCGGACCTTCGGCAAGAACTGGTCCGGCCAATAGCAGACCGGTGGCGACGGTGACTACCGACTTGCCAAGAATGACAAAAAACGGGGAAGGGATAAAACGCATGACAAACCTCCAACAGTAAGTAAGAAATAAGTAGTTCATTCACTTGGTCAATATCAGCTTGTTCTGGCGGGTGAGCCGCAGGCGATAGGTCTCTGCCCCGTGCGTGATGACGACCTCGCTGCTGCCGGAAAACAGGATGTGGCTATCGAGCGGCGGTCTGCCGACCGCCTTGCCCGCGAGCTTCGCTTCGGCATGATTGATCGCCTTCAGGACATCGGAACGTGACTGGATCGAACGCATCGGAATGTGGTCATATAACGATAACTGTTCTCATCATACATGAGAATGCTTCTCGTAAACATTAAAACCATTATTTTTTTATGGGTTCAGCAGGCGTTGTTTCATTGCCACAACCACAACAGCCGGTTGTTTCGATGGAGCCAGGCACCGCCGGCTTTGACCCTTGGGTCGCACGTTGTCACTGATACCGCCAATATGTCATTTTATATGCCGTTATGGCAGTATATTTCGTCATTTTGATCGTTTTCCATCGCTATCTGGCATGGCATGTTCCTTGAATATGTGTAATCCCCACCCGAACATCGCAAGGAGAATCCCGTGACAGAAAAATCCTATATCGCCGTCAGCAGCCAGAACTTCCGCACGATTACCGGCCATGCCGGCAAGGCGCGACGCTTTCTCGTCTACACAGTGGATGAAAAATCCAATGTCAAAGAAACCGCCCGCCTCGATCTGCCGATGCAGATGGCCATGCATGATTTCGATGGCCAAAGCGGCCATCCGCTCGACGACATGTCCATCCTCATCACCGGCGGTGCCGGCATGGGTTTCGTCCAGCGCATGGCGCAACGCGGCGTGCGGGTCGTGACGACCGCCGAAACCGATCCGGAAACGGCCGTGCATGCCCTGCTGGCAGGCTGTCTCAAGGCACCGGTCGAACTGTGCGACTGCAACCATGATCATGGCGCCGACGGCCACCACCATCACCACACTCACGAAAACCGCTGCTGATATGTGGCTATTTGAATCGCTTGCCGCTTTCTTTCTGCTTTGGCTGGTGGTCAGCCCCCTGACCTGCTGCAACGCAGGAGGGCGTTAAAAGGACCGTGGTAACTCAAGGCTGACCAACAACCCGCCTCCGGCACGGTTTTCCGCCTTCACGCTGCCGCCATGTACCTGCATGACGCGGTGCGTGATGGCCAGCCCCAAACCGTGGCCGGCCAGCGAGGAATCGGCCACGCCTGGGTCGCTATCGGCAACCGTAAGGATGGCCGGCCGGTCGAGCGTGTGGCAATGAACTCGGCGGCACGTTAGGGCTGCTGGCGCATCAGTTCCGATGCCACCTGCAACCGTGACAGTGGCGAACTCAATTCGTGAGAAACGTCATGCAGCAGGCGCCGCTGGGGCTGTCGAGCTAGGTTTCCAGCCTTGCGGCCATGCGATCGAGATCACTGCCCAGATCGGCCAGTTCGTCCTGACACCGGGCCCATTGCAGCACCGATACGCGTATTCAGCTGACCGTCTGCTGTCTTGGCGAAGGCCGCGCGCAGACTGCGGGGATCGGCCGGGGTGGCGGCAGCGGAGAACGATTTGGCGGGTGGGGCGGTGGGGGTGGATGATCGCCCGGTGGCACCTGGAATTCGGGAGGTGGCCGCTCGAAGTCGGGTTCCGGATGCAGCGCCCAGACCGCCACGCCGACACCGAGCGAGGTCACGAACTGGGCCAGCCAGAAGAAGAAAAAGGGTAGAAAATAACTTCTAGAACAGCCTGTCCAAGCTGAGTTCACCACGAATTGATAACCCTCAGCGAGCGGCCGTCAGGCAGCAGGCTGAGCTTGTTGCGGATGCGGCTGATGTGCACATCGATGCTGCGGTCAAAGCTCGACAACGGCCGATCGAGTACCGTTTCCGAAAGCACCTCCTTGCCGACCGGCTGACCGGCCTGACGCGCCAACACTTCAAGCAGGCTGAATTCGGTGCTGGTGAGTTCGAGCGGCCGGCCCCCATACTCGGCGCGGCGTTCCGCCGGCCACACCACCAGTCGAGCACCACGATCTCGTGATGTCCGGACAAGGCGGCAGTAACGCCGGCGGGCCCGTCATGGGCAAACCCGACGGCGAACCGTCGCACACCAGATAATCACGCAACAGTCCGAGCAATTCGGTGTCATCATCGACCAGATGAACCTTGGCTTTGTCACCCATGGCGCGATGGTAAAGCAGTTCTTGCGGGCTACGCAGGCTCTTTACGGCGATTTACGTCGGGCAATGGCTGCCGCTTGGCTATCCTCTCCTACCCCAAGCCACTGATTCATTTAGTGATTTACACCGATTTATAGGCAGCCGGTGCGGCAAAATACCGGCAAGATTTGCCGCAAACCGCTTCAATAACGCCCAGCGGAGTCGATCATGCGCGTTTTTCGTCACATATCTTTACCCTGATTTACACCAATCATCCTGAATTTAAGTCATTCCGGGCCGATGTCTTGCATAGACAGGACCTGCACCCCCCCCTCTTTTACGGAAAGGAAAAATCATGAGCAGCATCAGCAGCATCAGCAGCATCAGCAGCACGAGCAGCATGGCCTCCCTGCAAGGAACACAACGGCGGCCCGATCCGTCCAAGATGGCGGAAGACCTCTTCAGCAAGCTCGATACCTCGGGCCAGGGCTATCTCCAGAAGGCGGATTTTCAGGCGGCGTTCGACAACCTGTCGAGCACCACATCCTCTGCTTCCAGCAACGTCGATGCATTGTTTACCGAGCTTGATGGGGACAGCGACGGCAAAGTCACCCAACAGGAATTTTCCGACACACTGACCAAGTTGTCCGAACAGCTCGAACAACAGTTCCAAAGTTCGCGTATGCAGAACGCCATGGGCGGTGGCATGCCCCCGCCGCCGCCGCCCCAGGACGATTCCGGCTTCACCAAAGACGAGTTGTCGAGCCAGTTGGAAGAAATCGGCAGCAGCGATAGCAAGGCTTCCAGCCTGATCTCCAGCATTGTCGAAAACTTCGATACTGCGGATACCAACAGCGACGGCAAGGTCAGCTTCCAGGAGGCAATGGCCTACGATCAGTCGAGCGAGGCGAGCAGCACCGCCTCAACCACGGCTTCCGCAGCCTCAACAGGCAGCACGGCATCCTCACAATACAGCGAGGGGCAGATCATGCTGCAGATCATGCGCCTGATGGAGGCCTACAGCGCGGGCAACGAGGACAAGGCCACCTCCGCACTCTCCGTGACGGCATAGAAAGTCGGCGCCCTCAGGACGGCACCGCAAGGCCCGATGCTCCCCGCCCCGAGCATCGGGCCGTATTGCTGTTTGTACCTGCGTTTTCGGGACGGCAAGTCCCGGTCGGCGATAGCGCGACGGACGGGGTTGTCGCGAACGACGATCAAGAAATGGGTAAAGGTCCCGTTGGGAACGGAGCCGAAGTACCAGCGGGGGAGCAAACCCGGCAAGCTCAGTGAGTTCAAGGACGAACTGGTTCGAGCACTGAAAGCCGATGCCCACCGGCCACGCCGCAATCGGCGTACCGCACTGGCGCTGTTTCACACCATCAAGGCGAACGGCTATACCGGCGGCCACACGGCGGTCACCGACTTTATCCGTGGGTGGTACGCGAGTAGTGGCCATGCGGTCAGCCGTGCCTTTGTACCGCTGCAATTCGAACCAGGGGAGGCACACCAGTTCGACTGGAGCGAAGAGCACCTGATGATCGGTGGCGTCTGGCGCATGATCACACCCAGATCGACGCGCTGATTGCCGTATCGCAACTCGCCGAACATCTGTTCCAGTGCTGCACGGGACTCAGTGCCACATGCGAGTGGGAAAAGCTGGGCGATGCCTGCATGACTCGGCTACAGCTTGATCCGGCCGAACTGGACAACCTGCAGCAGGAAATCAGACCACCGGGCTGCTTTAGTCACGACTGAACCAAACCGGCCCGCGACGGGTCGACCCGTCTGGCTGGCTACCGTCACGCCAGGGCCGACTTTTTCCAAGGGGATGCCATGAAGTGCTTCATTGCGATATTTGTCCTGCTGCTACCAATCTGGTCGACAACCGGCCTGGCCGCCAGCGAATCCATCGTGCTGGGGATGGGCTGTTTCTGGGGCGCGGAAAAGCGCATGGGCGAACTGCCTGGCGTCAACGATGTCGAGAGCGGCTACGCCAACGGCGAGGTCGCCGGCACTTACGAAGCGGTGCTGGCGCATGAAAAAGCCCTGCGGCGCGGGAAATCTACCCTGCGCAACCAAGCCGAGGTCGTCAAGGTCAGCTTTGATCCGGCCAGAGTCAGCCTCGATACCGTGTTGGCGCGCTTCTGGGAAAGCCACGACCCCACCCAGGGCAACCGGCAGGGCAACGACGTTGGCAGCAATTATCGTAGTGCGATCTATACCACCTCCGCCGCGCAGCTTGCCGTCGCAAAAAAAACCCGTGCCACTTACCAAGCCGCATTGAAGGCGGTTGGTTACAAGCCGATCACCACCGAGATTGCGCCATTGACCCAATACCACACGGCCGAAAACTACCATCAGGACTATCTGAGGAAAAATCCCGATGGCTACTGCGGACTGGGGGGTACGGGCGTGAAATATCCCGGTTCGGTGGCAACCAGCGCAGCGATGCCGGACAGCAAGCCGCTCGATCCCAAGGCGCTGAACCTGAAGCGGCAACTGGTCGTCTTCGAGGCGACCGATTGCCCCTACTGCAAGCAGTTCAAAGCCGAAATTCTGGATACCTGGAAATCACCGGTGCCGGTCGCCCGGACCTTCAACCCCCAACCGCCAACCGGCTGGAAGCTGGGGAAAGCGCTGTTCGCCACGCCGACCATGGTCCTGTTCGAAAACGGCAAGGAGGTTTCGCGCTTCACCGGCTATACCGGAGAGAAAGAGCGCTTCTGGAAATGGCTGGGCTTCCACCTGCTGACACCAGCCCAGCAGAAGATCGCCTTCGAGCAGGGCACGGAGCGGCCGGGCACCGGCTCGCACCTTGACGAGAAGCGGCCGGGGGTATTCGTCGATCTGCTCAGTGGCGCGCCGCTGTTCCGGAGCGACACCAAGTTCGACAGCGGCACCGGCTGGCCGAGTTTCTTCAATCCGCTACCCGGCGCGTTGACCGAACATGTTGACGAGTCCCACGGCATGCGCCGCGTGGAAGTGAGGAGCGCCAGTTCCGGCATCCATCTCGGCCACGTCTTCGACGACGGGCCGTCGCCGACGGGCAAGCGTTACTGCATCAACGGCAATGTGCTGAAATTCATCCCCGACTGAAAAGTCGGAGTCGGCAGGACGGTATTGCACCGCCCCGCCGGCTTCAAGCTGAAAAGCGGCTGAAATGTTTACTTCTTGACCTTGCAGGTATTCATGCCAAGCATCGAGTAAAGCGGACAGGTGGCCAGGCCACCGGTCGCCAGGGGAATCAGTCCGATCCAGGCCCAGGTCCAGCCGTTCTCGACCGCCAATAGAACCAATATGATGCCCAGGGCAATGCGCAGGATTCTGTCAATGTCGCCGACGTTTGTTTTCATCATGGTGTTGTACTCCGATAGGGGTTGATCAAACGGGGTGTCAAACTACGAACGCATTAAAGCAAGCAGACGACCATCGGGTCAATCACCAAAGTTACATGGGCAAAATTCCGCTTCAAGCGCGATCCGGCGCTGGCTGGCAGACACCCGCTTCCTTCTTGTCCGCACAGGTGTTGATGCCGAGGATCGGGTAGAGCGGGCATAGGCGACAGAAGGGGCTTTGAAGAATGAGCGCACGAGATGCGGCAATTGCTGGAGCTTGCCCAGTTGCTCTTCAATCTTGTCGCGGAGTTTTTCGCCTTTTTGCAGCGGGCGTGGTGCTGTGCCTGTGCATTTCGCTGATGGTGAACACCTGTTTCGGTCGAACGTGAACGGGTGCTGAGGTGGTGTTGCGCGTTTAACTGTCGAACTCGGGTGTCAAGCATGGCACGAATCTTTCACAACGTGCCACTACAAGGCTTTTACGAATAATCGCCCGCAAACCCGCATGGCTGCGTTGCCTCCCACTCGAAAATCACCGCTTTTATGACGAAACTGTCGAACTCGGGCGGTCACGATCGTCGGAATACGCACCAAATATGTCGACTTGTTTAGCGACTACTGAGTAATGTCACAGTAAGACTAAGTCATGAACCTATCTACGGCTCCGCGCAATGAGCGCGAACGTGTATCCAATTCACGCATTGACGCGCCAGCGCGCTCGACGCTCTGTGCATTGGTATCGCTCATGCGGGTAATTTCTTCAACTTGCTGAGCAATTAGATGGCTGGACTGAGATTGTTCGTTTAGCGCGGCATCGATCTCGCGTGCATGCATCTCACTAGCTTTAACGCTGGACTGAATACGATTGATCGACGCGCGTGCACCGCTCGCATGCTCCGCTGTCTCTTGAACCTGTATCACGACACGCTGGATGTTGGCAACTGCCTGCCCCGAACTATGCTGTATCGCTTCAATCATTTGCGAAATCTGTGCCGCAGAGGACGTGGTCTTTTCTGCTAACTTTCGCACCTCGTCTGCAACCACAGCGAAGCCACGTCCAGCCTCGCCAGCGCGCGCCGCCTCGATGGCGGCATTTAGTGCTAGCAGATTAGTTTGGTCGGCTACTTCTCTAATCACGCTGACTATGGACGATATGTCATTCGATTGCCGCCCTACCTGCTCAACAACTTCGGACGCCTGCTTTACTGTTGCCGCGATCCGCATCATTTCGTCCAAAGCATCCTGTATGATTCCTCCACCCTCGTCTGCGAGGGTGGCAGCAGATTGATTGGCCTCAAGCGAATGGCGGGCACTATCGCGGATATTGTTAATGCTCACACTCATTTGCTGCACAGCGGCAGCAGTGGCACTTGTGGCGTCGTTCTGCCCGGCAACTGCTAGGTCGATTTCTGTCAGAGATCCGGTCAATTCACGAGTGGTCGACTCGGTTTGACGAGCATTATCCGCTATCTTTTCTATCAAGTCGCGCAAGGACTGCTGCATGCGACCCAAAGCACGCAGCAATTGACCCGCCTCATCGTCGCTGCTTGCTGAAATGGTGTTTCTCAGACTACCGTCAGCGATAGCACAGGCAACACGATTTCCATCCAGCAAGGGCGCGGCGATGTGCGATGCAAGTCTAAGTGCAAGCGCTACAGATATGATCAATCCAAGAACGATCACTCCCGCCACGATATAGAGTGAGTGTGTCGCTGTTGCTTGACCATCTGCAGCATATTCGCGCGCCAAGGATTTCTGCCGGTTGGCGATATCGTTCAGCATTTTATCGATAGAAAGAAAATTCTTATCAGCCCCGGCAACCATTGATCCGGCAACATTTAGATCCACTGTTGCAAGATCAAAGGCACCTGCGATGCTTTTACGGTATTTTGCAACAGGATCGAAAAGATCGGCCAACGCCTTTCTCTCTTCATCCAGCACATCGGTACGTACTTGAACATCCTGCAATGACTTTGTCGCCTTGTCGATGTGCTCGAAGATCTCTGCTAGTAATTCATCGCGCCGAGCCTCGTTCGCATTCTCGTATACATTCAACAGTCGATATGCTGTATTGTTAGCGATCATAATATCGGTTCGCACACTGTTGGTCTGAATGACTAGGTCCATTCCGGAAATGCTGACTTTATCGACCGCGGTCCCGATTTCACGCATCCCGACAAAACTTACGATTCCAACCACAAGAAGCATCGCTGCGCTCACTAGCGATGGCATCAGCATTTTTGATTTAATGTTCATGGTAACGCTATCCGGTTAAGAACCTATTTCAGCAGGCCGGTTGCGCGCCAGGTGATGATGCCGCAGGCGAGGTGCAACATGGCGATGAAGGTTTCAGGAAGTTTTTCCCGTCGAATGAGTATTCGACGAAAGCGATTCATCCAACTGTGAGTCCGTTCTACCACCCAACGCCGTGCTTTGAAGCCTGCCTTGTGCTTGATCGCCTTGGCTTCCTCACCTCTGGCACGAATGTGTGCGGTGAAGCCGGACTCCCTTAGGATGCCGCGAACTTCATCGAAGTCATACCCTTTGTCGAGGCACAAGCCCTGAGGTGCCAGTGACGATGGCAACGGACGCTCGGCCATGATGTGATCGAGCGTACTTCTGACCAGCTTCATGTCGTGCCGGTTGGCACCGTCGATGGCCAGCGCAATGGGAATACCGGCCGCTTCGGTCAACAAACTGCGCTTGACGCCTTGCTTGCCCTGGTCTGTCGGGTTCGCCCCGGTCTTTTTGAGCCGGCCAACTGTGCTTTCGTCATGGCTCCGTCCATCGACAGCCAAGACCAGTCGATCCCTTTGAGGCCGTCGTACTCGATCAGTCCGTGTCGCCAAAGGCAACCGGTGTGCAGCAGAAACAGAATGGCGTTCATCGCATCCCGGTCCGGCACCCGCGGGTTGTGGCAACCTAGAGGATGTGCCTTGCGTTCCGGCAGTAATGGTTCGATCAGTTTCCATAATTTGTCGCTTATTCGCCAGCCGTCGTCTTTCGTTATCAGTCCCAGTTCTGTCTCCCGTCACGATTGTGATGGGAGCTTTATCGGCAAAATACCCTCTACTGAAATATGCTCTAAATCGTGAATAGACTCAGTTGGTTGTGTGGCATAACCTTTTGTGGGATGTACTCGCTAGCTGGACAGACTTGCTGCAAGGGCATTTTCACGAAAAGGGTGACCGACAAAATTTGCAGCAAAGTGTAGAGCAAGTCGTCTATTTGCAACTTTTTCTTGATGATGGCGTCGGGCACATAAACGGGGTCGGCGATCCAGATCTGTAACTTGAGCGCATTTTCCGCAGTACTGAAGAAGGGCTTGATACGCAGATGCTGCTTGATCCTTGAAGAACAACTCACCTTGCCAGCGGCTCTTGTAGAGCATACAGATTGTCGTGGCCAGCAAGGTCATTTGATGGCGTCCGGTGTTACCGAGACGCTGCTTTTGAAAATTTTATCGCTTGTATATTCCGGCACATACAATCATGTCAGTTGCCTTTTCACAGTAAATCGATTTTGGCAACACCTTCTTTGTCACCGGATCCATGAACTTGTAGTCCGTCCATGACTTGCCTTTGGCCAAGGTGCTCGACTGCATCTCGCGAACGAAAGACTTGCCATCGGGATCGGTCAGGTCAATCATGTCTTTGTCAACAAGCTTCGCATTGGCGCCATGAGCCAGCATAGGCGCCGACGAGTTGCTAGCTATCATCACCAATGCATACAAGTCACCTTTTGCCCACTTCGGATCCTTGGCATTAATTTCTTTCAACACAGCATCCTTGTTACCCTCTAACGCCTTTACCACTCGCCCGACCATCGATTCTGCATCTTTCGCAGTGGCATACTCCTGAGCATAACTGACACCGGTAATCGAAAGAATAACCACTAAAGAAAATGCTTTAACTAGATTAGAAGACATAACCTCTCCTTTATGTATAGGGCAAACAGATTGTTGTACTAGCGCCCGCGGATTGTTGCCCCTGATGGGACTCCCTGCGCAGCGTGTTCTGGGTCAAGCTAACTATAGGAACGGCGGACTGATGCGACTATGGAAACACTGAACAAGCCATATGGTAGTTGGCTTAAAGGCGAATTGATGCATGGACAATGGGCTGCTCAACGAAGAATAACACACCATGATTGCCAACCAGACCAACCTGCTGGTACTGCTGGCCGAGCGCACCACCGAGCGTCAGATGTAAGTGCATATCGCGACCCTGCAAAGTGATCCAGCAGAACAGCGGGGTCATGCAACGCGTCACCGATGCCGTCAGCCGGTTACAGGCCACTTCGGCCGAGCTCGGACAGGAAATGACCCAGGTCCACACCTGATTACGAATCAGGCCGCCGTCCTGCCGGCGCCGACTTTTTCAAGGCTAAAAAGTGCCCCGGCCAGCCGGGGCACTTCATCGATGCGCCGTAGACTACTTCGAGAACGGCGTCGGCCGCGGCGTCTTGTCGCTGGAAGGCGGCAGGATCGGCAACAGGAACTGCGGCTGGTCGCCGGTCAGCGTCTTCAGGAAGGCGACGACCTTGGCGTTTTCATCCTTGGTGAATTTCTTCCCAAGCTGGATGCGGCCCATCACGTCGACCGCTTCGGTCAGGGTGTTGGCGGCGCCATCGTGGAAGTAGGGGTAGGTCATCTCCACGTTACGCAGCGTCGGCACCTTAAAGTTGAAACGGTCGGCGTCCTTGCCGGTCACGGCAGAGCGGCCGTCAGGCACATTGCCCTTGTAGGGCTCGACCAGACCCATCTTCTGAAAGGAATTGCCACCGACGGCCTCGCCATTGTGGCAGGCGACACAGCCGCTTTCCTTGAACAGCTTGTAGCCGGCCTTCTCGTCCGCCGTCAGTGCATCGGCCTTGCCGAGCAGCCACTGGTCGAAGCGGGAATTCGGGGTGACGAGGGTCTTCTCGAACTCGGCGATGGCCAGGGTCACCTGGTCGATGTCCAGCTTGTCCTTGCCGAACACGACCTTGAACTCGCGTACGTATTGCGGGATCGATTCGAGCACACCGATCGCCAGGGTGTGAGTGAAGGCCATTTCGCCGGGGTTGGCGATCGGGCCACCGGCCTGCGCCTTCAGGTCGGCCGCGCGGCCATCCCAGAACTGGGCGACGTTCAGGCTGGAGTTGAGCACGGTGGGCGCATTGATCGGGCCCTGCTGCCACTTGTCGCCGACCGAGGTCGGAATATTGTCGGTGCCGCCCATCGACAGGTTGTGGCAGCTGTTGCAGGACATGATGCCGGACTTGGACAGGCGCGGATCGAAATAGAGCTTCTTGCCGAGTTCCGCCATGCCAATGTTGATCGACTTGGGCGGCTGGATCGGCTTGATCGGTTCATCGTTGGCCAGTGAGGCTGTGGCGCCAGTGGTCAAACCGATAACGATCAATGAGGCGGCGAGGGTACAGATTTTCATGAGAGGCACTCCTTCACAGGTAAAAAAATTGGTGCAAGACAACTTGCATGAGATGGCAAAATACCCCTACAATAACTACGGTTGTTGACATAAGTCAATGATTTATAAGGTTATTTATAGCTTTCCCCTATCCTCTACATAGCTGTTTCCTATACTCAAAAAATGAAACTATCCGCATTGCGATATCTGGTCGCCTTCGCCGACGAAGGCTCGATCAGCCGTGCTGCCGAGCGCTGTCATGTCAGCCAGCCAACCCTCAGCGTCGCCCTGCAAAATCTCGAAGCAGAGCTCGCCGTCTCGCTCATCGAACGGGGCAAGGGGCATATCGCCCTCACCGACCTCGGCTGGCAGGTGGTTGGACAAGCGCGCAAGGCGCTGGACGAAACCCGGCGCATCGAGCAGGTCGCCCAACTTGGCAAGAACCCGCTGTCCGGAGATTTCCGCCTCGGCGTGATCCATACCATCGGCCCCTATTTGCTGCCGGAACTAATCGCCGCGATGAAGCAGACCGCGCCGGATACCCGCCTCTTCATCGAGGAGAGCATGACCGCGCTGCTCGCCGACTACCTGAAGTACGGCACGGTCGATGCGGCGGTCATCGCGCTGCCCTTCGACGTGCCCGGCATCAAGACCATCGCTCTCTACGACGAGCCTTTCGAGCTGATCGTGCCCAGGGGCCATCCCCTGGCACAGCGTGAACGGGTTGCCGCGCGCGAGGTGCGGGGCGACGATGTACTGGTGCTCAAGGCCGGCAACTGCTTCCGCGAGCAGGTCCTCGACGCCTGCCCGGAAATCAGCCACGCCGAAGGCGCAACGCACGAAGGCCACTCAATCGAGACGGTGCGCTGCATGGTCGCCTCGGGCTACGGCATTTCGGTGCTGCCGGCCGGTTCGCTCAATGGCATCTACAAGAACGACCTGATCGTATCGATTCCCTTCGACGAACCGCCGCCGGCGCGGCGCGTCGCCCTGGCCTGGCGCCAAGGCTACACCCGTCCGCAGGCGATCGAGGCGATCATCGCCGCCGTCAGCAAGATCGGAAACCCCAGTTATCGCCTGCTGGTATAGAAACTCGGCGCCGGCGGGACGGCGTCCGGCAATCTCAAGGTGTTAAAGTTGCGCACTTCGTAATTGCGGTCGTCCCCGTGCGCCTTTTTCGCCTCGCCAAAATCGTCCGTGTCGGCTTGCGCTTCGGCCTTGACCGGCTGATTCTCGAACACGACCCCACCGGCCGGCTGGCGCTGCCGCTCGGCATGCTCGACACACTCTATTTCTGGCGCGACCGCAGCCAGCAGCAGTGCTCGCGCGGCACCCGCCTGCGCCAGGCGCTGGAGGCTCTTGGCCCGATCTTCGTCAAATTCGGCCAGTTGCTGTCGACCCGCCGCGACCTGCTGCCCGCCGACCTCGCCGACGAACTGGCGCTGCTGCAGGACCGCGTGCCCCCCTTCCCCGCCGAGCAGGCCGTCGCCGTCATCGAGGCCAGCTTCGGCAAGCCGCTCGCCGAGATCTACGGCAGCTTCGAGCGCGAACCGGTCGCCTCGGCCTCGGTGGCGCAGGTGCATTTCGCCACGCTGCGCACCGAACACGGCAGCAAGGAAGTGGCGGTCAAGGTTTTGCGGCCCGGCATCGAGCCGGTGATCGCCCACGACATCGCCCTGCTGGAAACCTTTGGGATGCTGCTCGAACGTTTCTGGAGCGACGGCAAGCGCCTGCGGCCGCGCGAGGTGGTCGCCGAGTTCGCCAAGCACCTCGATGACGAGCTCGACCTGATGCGCGAGGCGGCCAACTGCTCGCAGCTGCGGCGCAATTTCATCGATTCGACCATCCTGATGATGCCGGAGGTGCACTGGGATTACTGCACCCGCGCGGTGATGACCATGGAGCGCATGCACGGCATCCCGATCAGCCAGGTGGACCGGCTGGTCGAGGCCGGCATCGACCTGAAGGCGCTGTCGCGCGCCGGCGTCGAGATCTTCTTCACCCAGGTGTTCCGCGACGGCTTCTTCCATGCCGACATGCACCCGGGCAACATCCTCGTCTCGCACGACCCGGCCACCTTCAACCGCTACATCGCGCTCGACTTCGGCATCGTCGGCACGCTGACCGAGTCCGACCAGCGATACCTGGCCATCAACTTCCTCGCCTTCTTCCAGCGTGACTACAAGCGCGTCGCCGAGGCGCATATCGAATCCGGCTGGGCGCCGCGCGACACCCGCGTCGACGAACTGGAAGCCGCGGTGCGCGCCGTCTGCGAGCCGATCTTCGACCGGCCGCTCAAGGAGATTTCCTTCGGCAAGGTGCTGCTGCGCCTGTTCCAGACCTCGCGCCGCTTCAATGTCGAGATCCAGCCGCAACTGGTGCTGCTGCAAAAGACCCTGCTCAACATCGAGGGCCTCGGCCGCCAGCTCGACCCGGACCTCGACCTGTGGCAGACCGCCAAGCCCTTCCTCGAACGCTGGATGAAGCAGCAGGTCGGCCCGCGCGGTTTCATCAACCACATGAAGCGCGAGGCGCCGCAATGGGCCTCGCTGCTGCCGCAACTCCCGCGCCTGGCCCACCAGGCGCTGACGCAGGTTAACGAGCGCTCCGCTGCAACGGAACAGGAACTCGACCGCCTGCGTGATGAAGCCGCCACCAGCCGCCGCCTGGCCGGCGCAGCTTTTTTACTTGCCGCCGCTGCGGTGCTGCTTGCCGCCGTCCAATTCTTTTAAGCCCGGAGACCGATCATGCTGCTGTGGTTCGTCATCCTTTACCTGATGGTGTCGGTCGGCGTCGGTCTGTTCGCTGCCACGCGCGTGCACAGCGCCAAGGACTTCGCCGTCGCCGGCCGCTCGCTGCCGCTGCCGGTGGTGACCGCCACGGTGTTTGCCACCTGGTTCGGCGCCGAAGCGGTGTTCGGCGTCTCGGCCACCTTCGTCAATGACGGCCTCACCGGCGTGGTCGCCGACCCCTTCGGCTCCTCGCTGTGCCTCGTCTTCGCCGGCATCCTGTTCTCGCGCTACCTCTACCGGCTCAACATCCTCACGCTCGGCGACTTCTACCGCATGCGCTACAACCGCACGGTGGAGGTGCTCACCACGCTGTGCATCGTCGCCTCGTATCTGGGCTGGGTGGCGGCGCAGATCAAGGCGCTGGGCCTGATCTGCTACGTCGTCACCGACGGCGCTGTCTCGCAGGAAACCGGCATGATCCTCGGCGCGGCGATCGTGCTCACCTACACCACCTTCGGCGGCATGTTCTCGGTGGCCATCCTCGACTTCGTGCAGATGGCCGTGTCGATGGGCGGCCTGCTGTTCATCGCCTGGATCGTCAGCGGAAAAGTCGGCGGTGGTGCCACGGCGGTCATCGACCATGCGTCGGCCGCCGGCAAGCTCGATTTCTTCCCCGAGCCCGATCCACTGAAATGGATCACCTTCCTCGGCGCCTGGATCACCATGATGATGGGCTCGATTCCGCAGCAGGACGTGTTCCAGCGCGTCACCTCGGCCAAGAGCGCGAAGATCGCCCTGTGGGGCTCGATCCTCGGCGCCTCGATCTACTTCTGCTTCACCTTCGTGCCGATGTTCATCGCCTATTCGGCCACCCTGATCGACCCGGACCTGTTCGCGAAAATCCTCGAAGAGGATTCGCAGCTGGTGCTGCCGACGCTGGTACTGCAGCACACGCCGCTGTTCGCGCAGGTGCTGTTTTTCGGCGCGGTGCTGTCGGCGATCATGAGTTGCTCGTCGGCCACCCTGCTCGCCCCCTCGGTCACCTTTGCCGAAAACGTCATCAAGGGCTTCTTCCCGAAGATGGGCGACCACCGCTTCTTGCTGGTGATGCGCGTCACGCTGGTGTGCTTCACCGGCATGGTGCTGGCCTTCGCGCTCAATTCGGAAGCCTCGATCTTCAAGATGGTCGAGAACGCCTACAAGATCACCCTCGCCGGCGCCTTCGTGCCGCTGCTGGCCGGCATCCTGTGGAAGCGCGCCACCAACCAGGGGGCGCTGGCGGCCATTTTCGGCGGGCTGCTGTCATGGATTCTCGTCGAAGTGCTCATCGCCAATGGGAGCAGCGGCGGCGAGTACGGCTACGCACTGGGCGAAGAAGGCATTCCGCCCCAACTGATCGGCCTGCTGGTATCGGCTTGCGGCATGGTGGCCGGTTCGCTGCTACCGCAGTGGGTTGGCCACAAGACGCCCGGCCGGCCGCTCCATGAACTCGTCCACCACGCGGCGATGGAAACGCACCATCACTGACCCAAACCAAGGCGCCGAAACCCGCTCCCCATGTCCATCGGCAAACTGACTTTATCGCGCCTCGAAAACCTGCTGCTGACCGCCTGCGACGACCTGCGCGGCAATATGGACGCCAGCGAGTACAAGGAATACATCTTCGGCATGCTGTTCCTCAAGCGTGCCAGCGACCTGTTCGACCAGCGCCGTGCCGAGATTCGCCAGCAGGGCAAGGCCACCGGCCTGGGTGATGCCGACATCGCCGCGCTGCTGGAAGACCCGGACCAGTATTCCGGCAAGTATTTCTACGTGCCGCCGCGCGCCCGCTGGAACGAGGAATGGCTTGACGACAATGGCAAGCGCCAGCCGGCGTTGAAGCACACCAAGGAAAACGTCGGCTCCATGCTCAACAAGGCGCTGGAGGCGCTCGAAGACCACAACGCCGACGCCCTGCAGGACGTGCTGAAGGGCAGCATCAACTTCAACCGCAAGATCGGGCAGAAAACGCTGGACGACGACACCCTGGTCGGCTTCATCCAGAACTTCGAGAAGATTCCGCTGCGCGACGAGGACTTCGAGTTCCCCGACCTGCTCGGCGCCGCCTACGAATGGTTGATCAAGCACTTCGCCGATTCGGCCGGCAAGAAGGCCGGCGAGTTCTACACGCCGGCCGAAGTGGTGCGCATCTGCGTCGAGATCTGCGACCCAAAAGAGCGCATGAGCGTGTACGACCCCACGGTCGGCTCGGGCGGCATGTTGATCCAGTCGCGCGATTACCTGCGCGAGTGCGGTGCCGACGCCGGCGAACTGTCGCTCAACGGCCAGGAAAGCATGGGCACCACCTGGTCCATCTGCAAGATGAACATGCTGCTGCACGGCATCTCCCATGCCGACATCCGCCAGCAGGACACCCTCCGGGAACCGCAACATCAGGCCGAGGGCGGGCAGTTGCGGCGCTTCGACCGCGTGCTGGCCAATCCGCCCTTCAGCCAGAACTACATCAAGAAGGAAATCAAGTTCCCCGGCCGCTTCCCGGTGTTCATGCCCGAAAAGGGCAAGAAGGCCGACCTGATGTTCGTCCAGCACATGCTGGCCGTGCTCAAGCCCGATGGCCGGCTGGCCACGGTGATGCCGCATGGCGTGCTGTTCCGTGGCGGCGAGGAACGCGAGGCGCGGCGGCATTTCATCGACAAGGGCTACCTCGAAGCCGTGATCGGTTTGCCCAGCAACCTGTTTTACGGCACCGGCATTCCCGCCTGCATCCTGGTGCTCAACAAGGCTGGCGCTGGCGAACGCAAGCAGGTGCTGTTCATCAACGCCGACCGCGAATACCGCGAAGGCAAGGCGCAGAACCATCTGCGCCCGGAAGACATCGACAAGATCGTCCATGCCTACCGGGCCGGCCAGGACATCCCCGCCTACGCCCGCCGTGTCGCCAGCGCCGAGATTGCCACCGAGGACTACAACTGCAATATCCGCCGCTATGTGGACAACGCCCCGCCGCCCGAGCCGCACGACGTGCGCGCCCACCTGCACGGCGGCGTGCCCGTCGCCGAGATCGATGCCCTCGCCCACTTCTGGCAGAACTACCCCGGCCTGCGCGAAGACTGTTTCGTGCCGCGCGCCGGCAATGCAGCCTATGCCGATTTCGCGCAAGCCCTGCCGCATAAGTCCGCCATCGCCGCGCGGGTGAACGAACACCCCGGCGTACTGCAACGCCAGGCCGACTTCATGGCGACCCTCGAACACTGGTGGCAGCAGCACCTGCCCATCGTCGAGGCGCTGGCGCCCGATCCGAAAACCAGCACGCCAGCAACCGGAACGTCTATGCCCTGCGCAGCCGCCTGCTCGACAGCATCGAAAAGACCTTCGCCGGCCAACATCTGCTGACCCGCTACCAAGTGCGCGGCGCCTTCGCCAACTATTACAACCAGCTCAAGGCCGACTTCAAATCCATCGCCGCCAGCGGCTGGGGGCCGGAACTGATCCCCGACGCCGAAATCCTGCTCAGCCAGTTTCCGCAAGTGCTGGCCGAACTCGAACAGCAGCAGGCGCGGCTGGCCGAACTGCAAGCCCTGTTCGCCGCCGCCGGGGAAGAGGATTTCGAGGACGCCGACGATACCGGCGTGCTGCCCGCCGAGCAGGTCAAGGCGCTGAAGGCCGAACTCAAGGAAGCCAAGGGCAACATGAAGCTCGCCAAGCGCGACCGCAGCTTCGGCGACTGGAACAGTTACCGCATCGCGGCCGAGCGCATCGAGGCACAACTGGCCCGCCACAAGACGCTGGAAGATGAAGCGAAGGCGCTCAAGGCCGCGATCAAATCCACCAGCGCAAAGAAGGACGAACTGGTCGAGCAGGCGCGGCTCAAGATCAGCACCGACGAAGCCCGCCAAGTCATCGTCGCCCGCCTCGGCAACGAACTCTTCGCCAGCTATCGGGCCTACCTGCGCGCCGACCAACGCGCCTGCATCGCCGCCATCGAGAATCTGTGGAGCAAGTATGCGGTGACGGCGAAGCAGATCGAAGCGGAGCGGGATAGCGCGGCGGCGGAATTGAAGCGGTATCTGGTGGGGCTGGGGTATGAGTGAGTGGAAATCCGTCACTCTTGGGTATCTGGCAACCCAGAGAAAAGGCATCAACTACAAATCCGAGGACTACGGAAACGCGCACTCGGGCCACCCATTTCTGACGATCAAGTGCTTCGTCAAAGGAGGAGGCTACGAGCCAACGGGCATCAAGTTCTACGATGGCTTTTCGACAAAGGCAGACCACCTTAGCGCTGGCGATATTTTGTTTTCGGTCACCGACCTTACGAGGGCCGGAGATATCGTCGGCAGCCCCTTGCGAGTGCCTGACTTTGGAAGCGAGAAGCCGGCACTTGCCTCCATGGACTGCATGCGGACTGAACCGGTCACTGGGCGGTGCGACAAAGACTTTCTTTACCACCGATTGATGCTTGCGGATGTTCGTAGGCAAATGGTCGCCTACTCTGCCGGCTCTACGGTGCTGCATCTCGACACCAAGAAAGTCCCGACCATTGTCCTTCGTGTGCCGGTAAAAGTAAGTCAGCAAGGGAAAATCGCCGCCATCCTCACAAGCATCGACACGGCGATTGAAAAGACCGAAGCGCTGATCGAGAAATACCAGCAGATCAAAGCCGGGCTGATGCACGACCTGTTCACCCGTGGCGTCCTCCCCAACGGCCAACTCCGCCCGCCCCGCGACGAAGCGCCCGAGCTGTATCAGGAGACTGCGATTGGGTGGGTTCCCTACGGTTGGGACGTATCCGGTTTGTCGGTCAAAGGTCGCAAGGGAACCTCGTTCCTGCGAACTGGCCCGTTTGGCTCTTCGCTGAAAGGCGAACATTGGGTCGAGTCCGGGCACCCGGTGATAACCATTGGCGCCTTGGGCGAGGGCGATTTTCTCGATGACGGTCTGTTGTTCGTCGGCGAGAAAGATGCGGCCCGATTGCGAGACTTCCAACTCTGCGCTGGCGATGTGGTGTTCTCGCGTGTCGCGGACGTAGGCCGTTCGGTCGTTGTTCGGCAAGGCCAAGCCGGCTGGATCATGTCCTCAAACTTGATGCGAATCGCAGTCGATGACGCCCTTTGTTTACCAGATTTCGTTCAGATGCAACTCGGCTTCGATGCACGAGTGAAGCGCCAGATTCGGGCAAAGGTAACCGGCGGCGGCAGGGAAGTAGCAAACAGCGAAGTGCTGGGCCAGCTTCGATTTGCGTGGCCGGATATTGCTGAGCAAGGTCGGATAGTTGCGTTGGCTGACCAAGCAAGTTCACAGCTGCGCGCCGAATCAGCCAAGAAGGAAAAACTTGGAGCAAAAAAACTCGGCCTCATGCAAGACCTCCTGACCGGCAAGGTTCCGGTAAAAGTCGGCGCTGGCGGGACGGCGAATGGCTGAACCTAGCAGGCATCTCCAATGATTAGATACGTCCAAGGCAATCTGCTGGACGCCGACGTCGATGCGCTCGTCAATACGGTGAACACGGTGGGTGTGATGGGCAAGGGAATCGCCCTGATGTTCAAGCTGCGCTTCGAGGAAAACTATCGGTGCTATGCGGCCGCGTGCAAGGCCGGACAGGTGCGGACCGGCCAGATGTTCGTCACCGAGGTTAATGATCTGATGGGTCCGCGCTGGATCGTCAATTTTCCGGCCAAGCAGCATTGGCGCGCGCCGTCGCGCATGGAGTGGGTAGTCGATGGTCTGCGGGACCTGCGCCGCTTCATTGTCGACAACCGTGTCGGCTCGATTGCCGTGCCCGCGCTTGGGGCAGGCAACGGCGGCCTCGACTGGCCGGCCGTGCGCGATCAGATCGAGCGCGCGCTGGGCGACCTCGATGCCGATGTGTCGGTTTTTGAGCCGATGGCGGCGAACTCGTCCATCCTCCGGAAACCCGTTTATCATCAAGCGGATTCCAACCGGGGAGGTTCCTGATGGCAGCCGGAAAGCGTCCGACAGTACTGGTTTCTTCGACCGTGTATGGCATCCAGGAACTGCTGGAGCGCATCTACACCATACTCACGGCTTTCGGCTACGAGGTCTGGATGTCGCACAAGGGCACGCCGCCGACGCGTTCGGATCGCACGGCTTTCGAGAATTGCCTGCAGGCGGTGGATGACTGCGATCTGTTTCTCGGCGTCATCACGTCGGACTATGGCAGTGGCAAGGACGGGGACGAGATATCGATCACCCATCAGGAACTGAGACGGGCCATCGAGCGGCGCAAGCCGCGCTGGCTCTTGTCGCACCAGAACGTGGTGTTCGCCCGTCGCCTGCTGCGTGACCTGGGACACGATACCCCTGCGAAGCGCTCGAAGCTGAGCCTGTCCAAGGGAGCGAGGAGCATTTCCGACTTGCGCGTGATCGACATGTACGAAGAAGCGATTCTGAACACCCGTCCGCTTTCCGAGCGGCATGGCAACTGGGTTCAGGAGTTCAGTACCGATGAAGACGCCCTGCTCTTTGCATCCGCGCAGTTCTCGCGTTATCAGGAGGTCGAGAAGTTCATCACCGAGAATCTTGGCAATCCGGCCAGCGTGCTGGCCAGGACCCGGCTCGGTCGCGGAGCGAAGCAATGAAGCGCGAAGAGTTGCAGCGCAAGCTTTCCCTGGGCGAAGGCCAGCCGCTTGAGTTCAAGGCCACGGTCAAGCCGGCGCTGGTCGGGCAGCAAGTCTGCGCCTTTCTCAATTCCGGGGGCGGCTACCTTGTTCTCGGTGTCGGCGACAACGGGACGCCGCAAGGTGTCGCTTCCGGCACCAGCCTGCGCGAGTTGGAACAAACCGTTTCGGCCGGGCTGACGCCGAAGGCCCTGGTTTCCTTCGAGGAACAGACCGTAGAGGGAAAGATACTCTGGGTCGTCGAGGTGCCTGCGGGAATGGATATTCCCTATAGCTTCCGCGACGAGGTTTTTATCCGCGAGGGCGAACGTACCCGCCGCGCGGATGTCGCCACACTGCGCGACATGATCCTGCGCCGCCAGGTCGAACCGGAACGCTGGGAACGTCGTTTTTCCGACGCCGATCCAATGCAGGATCTGGATGTCGATGAAATTCGCGCGACGGCGATGCGCAGCAGGGAAACAGGTCGGGACGAACGGCTATTCGATGAAGCCAGTGGTCCGACGGTGGGGCTCGAAAGACTTGGCCTGGTCAAGTATGGTCGCCTGACCAACGGCGGCGACGTATTGTTTGCTGCCCATCCGGCGTTGCGTCATCCACAGGTGCGGGTACGTTGTGTGCGCTACACCAGCGACAAGAGTGACGACAAGTATCAGGATTTCAAAACCTTCGAGGGGCCGCTGGTGGCGACGCTCGAACAGGTGTTCACCTTTGTCCGCCGCAATACGCCCAGCAGCAGCCAGTTTTCCGCCGGCACGATGGCGCGCAAGGATCGCGGGGTTTATCCCGAGGAAGCGTTGCGCGAAGGCCTGGTCAATGCATTCGCACACCGCGATTACGCTGACTTTCGCGGTGGGGTCGCCGTGCATATCTATCCCGCGCGGCTGGAGATTTGGAACTCCGGCGCCTTGCCGGAAGGCGTTACCCCGGCAGGTCTGGCCAAGGGCCACATCTCCGTCCTGCGCAATCCGGATATTGCCCATGTCCTTTATCTGCGCGGCCTGATGGAGAAGCTTGGCCGGGGCAGCGTGTTGATCCGCAAGGCCTGCCGGCAGCGTGGCTTGCCTGTTCCGGCTTGGCAAAGCGACGAGCAGGGAGTGACGTTAATCTTCCGCACCCCGGAAGTTACCCCGGAAGTTACCCCGGAAGTTACCCCGGAAGTTACCCCGG
>JACDZI010000152.1 GCA_013426785.1 Rhodocyclaceae bacterium
CCTAGACTGGTTTGCGTCAAGGCGCTGCGGATATGTGCCGACATGTCGTCCGGGCCCTCGCTGCAATGCCGCCATCCGGGCTGACCATCGGGCGACAATTTCTTGAAGAAGGCGTCAAGGTCGTGCCGTACATCGGGGTCGGCATTCTCCTGGATCAGCAGTGACGCTGAGGTGTGGCGGCAAAATACCGTCAATAGGCCCTCGCGTAAGCCGCTATTGCGTACGAAGGTACGTAGCGCGTGCGTGATTTCGAACAGCCCGCGTCTGCTGCTGTCAATTTCGAGTTGTTCGGTAACTTGTTTCATGCTTGGGATTCTGCCGCAAAGCGATGATCGAAGTCAGGCGCAAGATCCAATAACATGGCCGCATTGTCACTTTCATCCAGCTTCAAAGACATGCGAAATCTGATTTTCGTAATGGTGGCTTCTGCCTGGTTGGCTGCACTTCCGGTTTCGGCTGAGGTCATCACACGAGACGTAACACTGTCCGGATATCCGGTTCAGGTTGATATCCATTCACCGGATACAACCCCGCGCGGGACGGTTGTGCTGATTCATGGATTCATGCGATTCAAGGAGTCGATGGGCGGGCACGCGGCGAACCTTTCGCAAGAGGGTTATCTGGCCGTAGTGCCGAATCTGCCCTACCTCTCCGGGAAGGGAGAGAAGGCCCGGGCACTCGTCGAGTTGATTGACTTGATTCGCGACGGTTCCCTTGCTGCACCGGCAGAGCGGATCGTGTTGGTAGGTTTCTCGGCAGGCGGCCTGACCGCCCTGCTGGCGGCGGCGAGCCCTGGCGTCGTAGGCTACATCGGGCTGGACCCCATCGACATGGCAGATGAAGGTCTTGAGGCGGCAAAGAAATTGAGCATCCCATCCGTGTTGCTGTATGGCCCTCCCTCCACCTGCAATGCAGATCGAGTCGCGAGATCCTGGAGTATGGCCTTGCCAGGAGTACTCGAAGACCGTTTGATCGAAGGCGCCGGACACTGCGATTTCGAGTCACCGACAGATGGGATGTGCACGTTCTTTTGTGGTGCAGTCGCCCCCGTCCGGCAACAATTGATTGCCGAGGCTTTGGTAAGTGAAGTCAAGCGCCTGTTACCTGTTCCCGCTACTGAGAAGTCGATGCCGATTCGGGATGAAAAACCCAGTTCGGGGTACAGCGATCCTTGACGACGGTTCGATCCACCCTTACTGACGCCAGCTGAGGATCCCTTGCTTGAACCCCTCGGCTTTGGCCCTCAAGGCATCGTGACGAGCCTTGACCTGTTCCTTGACTTGATCGCGTGCCTGGTTTTCCCGTTGTTCGCAGGTGCGGTATTTGTCCCTGTCCATCGCTGCCTGAATACAGGCATCCGCTTCTTGCAGGATGCGCATCCGTTCCTTGTGAGAAAAGGATTCGATGGCCTTGAACTCGGCGAACATCTCGGCCCGAACGCCGTCGACACGGCTACGAAATTCCCCACGCCCCGGCTCATTTGCTGAAAAGGCATTGACCGACAGGCTGGACAAGGCGAGGAAGATGGGTAACAGATTGGCAGTTTTCACGGTTGCCCCCTCGAGTTTGGATGGCTCACACTATCGCGGCTGGCTGTAACCAGACCATTTCATCTCTGGCCGAAATGTAAGGAGATGTAGCAAAAACCGGCCAATGGGAACATCAGTTGGCAACGTCGGTGATAATCCTTCGACGGAAATTTTTGGGACCCAAGATGCGCATACTCCTGATGTCATTGATGCTGCTGGTGTCGGCTCCTGCGCTAGCCGCATGAGTCAAGGTGGGTGTGACAAACGCCATTACCCATTACTTCGATCCTACAACCCTCAAAAGAAGCGGGGGCATGGTGAAGATATTGACACTTCAGGACGCCAGGCTGACAGATACCGATGGTGCGATGTCGTGCCGATCACTGTTTGAATATGACTGCAGCGAAGGGAAAACCCGCATTGTCAGCAGCAGTGGGTATGAGAAGGCGATGGGGAAGGGCCGGCTGATCAATACCGATAATGAGCTTGGAGACTGGCTCAAGGTTCCACCGGACACCGTTGGAGACTCGATACGGAAAGTGGCTTGCACAAAGAAGTGATCCGACTCCTTCTTCCATTCTGGCTGATGGTGGCATCGGTTGCTCCATCGGCGGTGTTTGCGGGAGAAACAAGAACGCCCCCGGTTTCGCCAAGAACGATTCAATTCGCTGAACTTGACCGCCACAATTTTTTTGAGAAGCAAGCTGGGGGATGGCATCGTAGCGATCACATGCCACAGCAAGGGTAGCCGCTTGAGGTTGGGGCAACCGGTGGGGTTTGAGCCCCACCTTCATTCAATAACAGATCGCTGTATACTTCTTCTTGGCCTTCTTGCCGGCAACGGCCGTCTTGAATGTGGCGCCAGCGGTGAAGCGGGGCAGGGTGGTGGCAGCGATTTTGAGGGCTGCTCCGGTCTGCGGGTTACGGCCGGTACGAGCGGCGCGCTTGGATGACTTGAACGTGCCAAAGCCAACCAGGGTAACGGTATCGCCTTTGGCGACCGCCTTGACGATTGTGGCGAGGGCGGCGGCGAGGGCCTTGTCGGCATCGGTCTTGGTGATTTCAGCGGCTTTTGCAACGGCTTCGATAAGTTCGGACTTGTTCATGTTCTTTTTCCCTGAAGAAAAGTGAGTGGAGGGGGAGGCTAACAAACGGACGGCAGCAATCTTCTGTTCTTTCGGTAGCCGCTTGATCGCCAGTTCGGCCCGCAATGCTTCAGATCGCGTACCGACGGATGCGGATGCTACCAAGCGAAGGGGCTTGTGGGAACGGGTGTAACGCGCTCCATTGCCGGAAAGATGTTCTGTGAAGCTGACCTGTCCTGGGATTCTCGGACCACTCTGATTTGGAGATAATGGCTCCTCAGA
>JACDZI010000153.1 GCA_013426785.1 Rhodocyclaceae bacterium
TGGTTCATCTCTTGGCCAAACGCCTCGTATGCCATTTTTTAAGACAGCTTCTTAGGTCTGCTAACCCGCGCGGGGGATTACTAAAGAGTGCCCGTTTTCTCTTGCGGTGGTGATAATCAAGGTTGATAGTTCGTCAGCGATGGCATAGCTTGTAGGTTTTGTTACGGGAACAGCCTAAAGCGCTGGCCGGCGCTATACCGCTACGCCACCGACGGTGCGTTTGCCAACACCTTATTGTTTCTGTTGAAATTTATGGTGAGGTCACATACAATCACCCCTGAGGGAAAATTCGGTAAAAATACAGCGTGGACATAAAAGGACTCTCCCCATCCGTCGGCAAGGTCGTTACCCTCACCGGTGATGGAACCTTACAGAAAGCCAATGGCAGCATTGTCAAACTGGCTGTTGGCATGGAGGTCTATAAGGGTGATCTGATCCTCTCCGGCAAGGGGGGGCAAGTCGGCTTGACTTTGGCAGACAAATCTCGCTTCGCGCTTGGCGAGAACGCCAAGATGCGGGTGGATGAGCTAAGCTACAACCCGGCTGCGAAGAGCGGCAACATGGCTGTTTCGATCATGAAGGGTGTCTTCATGTTCGTCAGCGGGGAAATCGCCCACCTGAAAAGGGGCGAAGAATCCATGAAGGTGCATACCAGCACTGCCACTATCGGGATTCGTGGTACGCAGGTTGCCGGCGAAGTAAAAAGTGATGGCTCCGATACGACCTTCACGCTGCTCCCCAACCCTGATGGCTCGCAAAGTACCGTCGTCATCAGTAACGCGGCGGGTACCCAAGTCATCAACCAGAACTACCAGAGCGTAGCGATCAGCAGCTTTTTCTCGGCACCGAGCGCACCCGTGGCGGTATCTCCGGCTCAAGTCGAGTCTGTTTATTCTCAAGCCATCAGTGTGATGACGCATGTGAATGGCACTTTGGGATTGCCGCCGCCGGGTACCACGACGACACCCGACAAGCCAGCGGCGCCGGGGCAGCCGGGTGCAACGCCTGCCCCCGCCGATGCTCCTGCCGCAAGCGGTGGAAGCAGTAACCCGGCAGGCCCCAGCCAACAACCCACCGATATACCCGTCGATGTGGCACCTGAAAAGCCAGCAGCAGATGCGACCGCGACCGAAGCTCCCCCCACTCCACAGACACCAAGCACAGAGCCGCCGCTGCAAACAGCCCTGTTCGATATTACGCTGCTGCAATCGGCCAATCTGCCGGTCGTGAGCGAGCCCTCTCCCGCCGCACCGATTGCTGCGGCCTCCGACCCGCTGTCAGGGCCAATTGGGGCCAGCCTGGGTGCCATCAGTTCGGTACAACTACCGACGCTGAATACGGCGGCACCCGTTGCCGTGGCCGACAGTCTGGCCGCCACCGAAGATACGCCGGTGACTTATGCCGCCTCAGCCTTGATGGGTAACGATACCGATGCCGACAGCGCCCGCCTGACCATTGCCAGTGTGACTTCCGGCAATGGTGGCACGGTCGTACTGAATGGCAATGGCAGCATCAGTTTTACCCCATCCGCCGATTTCAATGGCCTGGCCGATTTCACCTACACCGTCAGCGACGGCAGCCTTACTTCCAGCACCACGGTCAGTATTGCGGTCGCCGCAGTCAATGATGCCCCCACGCTCGCCGTCCCGTCAGCGCCGACTTTTACGGATACCGCTGCCGACAACACATTTGGAGATGCCTCAGGAAACTTGGCGGGTGCCGATGTCGACGCCGGCACCACCCTGACCTACGGCGGTGGCGGCACAGGCAGCTATGGCAGACTGACTGTCGATTCAGGAACGGGCGCCTGGACCTTCGTGCCGGACGATGCGGCCATTGAAGCGCTCAAGAGCAATGCCAGCGACATCTTTACCGTGACCGTCAGTGACGGCACGGCCACCACCAGCACCACCCTCACTGTCACCCTGAATGGCGCGGACGATCCCACTCTCATCAGTGGCGACACAGGGGGTGATGTCATCGAAGACGACACGCTCGGAGTCAGCGGTGTGCTGAGCGCGACCGACCGCGATACGGGTGATGCCACCATCGTCGCGGCCAGTGGCACCAGCAGCTACGGCAGTTTCAGTGTCGGCAGCGACGGTGCCTGGACTTACTTCCTCGACAATGCCAATTCCTCGGTGCAGAGACTGCGGACAGGCCAGACGCTCACCGACAACTTTGATGTTGCCACTGCGGGTGGTACTCCGCAGACCATCACTATTACCATTGCGGGTGCCGATGAATTTCCTGAATCATTTGCCAACCTGAATGGCAGCAATGGCTTCCGCATTGCCGGTGCGTCCGGAGCAGGTTTCTCGGTCGCCAGTGCCGGCGATGTGAATGGCGATGGCTATGCCGACCTGATTGTCGGGGCGCCTGACGCTTTTGCGGGTGACGCGTCGTGGTATCCCGGCGTCAGCTATGTGGTGTTTGGTCAGGCATCGGGTTGGGGCGCAAACCTCAATCTCTCGACGCTGAATGGCACAAACGGCTTCCGCATTGCCGGTGCGTCCGCAGGGGATCAAGCAGGTTACTCGGTGGCCAGTGCCGGCGATGTGAATGGCGATGGCTATGCCGACCTGATTGTCGGGGCGCCTGGCGTCGATGTGAATGGTATCGATACCGGTGCCAGCTATGTGGTGTTTGGCAAGGCGGGCGGCTGGACGGACATCAATCTGGGCGCACTGAATGGCAGCAACGGCTTCCGCATTGCCGGTGCGTCCGCATTTGGTTTCGCCGGCATCTCGGTGGCCAGTGATGGCAGCAACGGCTTCCGCATTGCCGTTGAGTCCGCAGGGGATCAAGCAGGCATCTCGGTGGCCAGTGCCGGGGACGTAAATGGCGATGGCTATGCCGACCTGA
>JACDZI010000154.1 GCA_013426785.1 Rhodocyclaceae bacterium
GACAGCGGCAGGCCACCAGGCCCGGGCTGGCGAAAATGTACCGCGTACCGCCAGGCCGGGCCTGGTGGCCTGCCGTTGGCGCTCCGCTTGAGCGAGGGGTTAGGCGTCGCGCCGGCCACGTTCCGGGCGCCACCAATTGAAAGCGACGAATGCCCCCCAAATCATTACGGCCGTGCTCACTACAGCGGCTGGGGTGCCTGCACCAGCAGACGTCGCAACTACCATGTTGTACAGGGTATGCCAGACAGCCACAACCAGAATGCTGTGGCCGCTTGCAAGATATACCGCCGCCAATACAAACGCTCCGCAGAGTAGTCCGAGGGCCCAGCCAAAGAAGACTGGACCGACCAAGTTGTGCATGCTGGTGTTCAAGAAGAACAGCGGAGCGTGCCATGGTAGCCATAGCCCAGCAACTATGGCGGTCGTTCGAAACTTGCCAAAGCGGGGCAGAATTTGGGCGGTGGCAAATCCTCTCCACCCCACTTCCTCGCCAAAGCCATTGACTAGTAGGACGGCCACCGTGACGACCGCGACGGGCATGCCGCTTGGCAGCCCAGGGTACTCTGCGAACGCCGACCAAGCCGGGAACGGGACTCCCCAGATTCGAAGCGCCAAGAATGCGACGGCACCGATTGCTATCGGCGAGAGTGCAAGCAGGACGTGTCGCAAACGTGGCCGTGGGAGCACGAGCGCACTTGACAGCAGTCGCAGGAGGCCAGATCGTCCCGAGACAAGTCCGGTGACAAGTATTGCCGCGACCATGGGGCCGAGCAGGCCGGGAAGGTGGGAGACGGTTGGTACCAGTCTTGGATGCGCTACAGGGAGCATCGCGAGCCAGTAGCCCCAGGAGAAGGCCAACGTGCACAGATAGAAGGCCATGACAGGCTGCCGGGAGAACCATACGCGCAGGACGTTCATTTGCGACGCCTAACGTAGAGCTAACCGGCGCTGCGCGGCTTTATCGCGCAGCGTCCAGCGACTGAAAGGAGCGAGGTTGAGCGCCGGGTTAGGTTTTTGAATTCTCAATTTGCCTGATTTCTACAGTATCAAGTGTCTTCGGTGCGGGTATTAGACTGATAAACCTAGCGAGGCTTAACAGAGTCATGAATAAACCTACGGTAGCGTGGAAGAGAAGGATGAGAGCAGCCCAGTTGGTTTTTGGCAGTAGATCAAAGTCACCAAATGTCGTCATCGTTATGAAACTGCTGTAGACACCACCAAAAACAGTCCCTGCCCCAGACTGCCATTTGTGGTCAAAGTCAGAGGCCATGACTGTGTAGGTGCAAGCAAGCCAAAGTATTATTTCAAAGTAGTTATGTAGCAGCAACAATACGATGCGACGGTATCCCTCCAGCCCGTAATCGCCTCCTGCCTTTACGACCCGATACTCATCAAATAGCAAAACGTTAGTCTGATACACAACGATCTCGAATGTTCGTAGGAAGCCATATCCCATAAACATGTAACCCACGATAAGGTAGGGCGATTTGGCTGAAGCGATGACGGCGATTCCCGAGAGCACTAGATGGCCTAGCACCCAAAAATCCACAAAGCGGGCGTTAATCGCAGATGGAAACAGCTTTCTTGCCAGTGCGAAAACTGAGATCTTTGCGAGGAAGCTGAATGTGCTCGACCAAAACTCAACAATGAATGATTGCATGGGGAAACCTAACGTCTGAATTCACCGGCGCTGCGCGGCTTTATCGCGTAGCGTCCGGTGGAATGATGGGTTGGGGGTGTGATGGTGCGTAGGCTATTCATCACCATAAACTCGGAAATATTCCTCTGCATGTTTCATGTAAAGGTCGGTGTATAGGTTGTAGATCTCAAACCAATGCAATCCGCGAATCGGCCCTGTTTCGGCTCGCGTGCCAAGAAAGAAATCTATCGCGTGGGGATGTGATGGCTTGTTTAGGTACGACCAAATTACAGTCAGTGTGAAATTCGAAAACTTAACCTCAAGGAGATTGGAGGGATGCTCTTCGTCTTTCGGGAAAGACGTTTCGCGTCGGCTGCATACAGCCATAAACCGCAACTGATCTCGGTTCGGCTCATATTGCCCAAGAGAAACTAGAGTGTCAGGGCATGGATCAGGCAAAGAGTAGCGCGCTCGCGATAAATCTCCGCTGACACGAAACAGCACAGGTACAAATAGATTGTCTTGTTTGATACCGGTAGTTACTTGGCAAGAGTCTTCAACCCGGTCTAGAAACGCCTGAGTACGCTTGATGACATTGACACTAAGGCTCTTGGGGCTGGTGTGAACGGAAAAATGCTTTTCGCACTCTTCAAATACGGACTCGTCGCTGACGGCAACGAGATCGTTTAGGGTCTGACCGGTATAGGCGCGTCCGCCACTCGTGATGTGTATGTTTAGATCGCCTCGCTTTTGCTCGGAAACGCTAAACACAGTTCTTGGCGTTCCGTTTGCTTCAATCACAAAACGCGTGCGCATCCTACCCCCAACGTTCGAGCTAAGCTGGCACCAACGGCGTGGCACACTGGACAGCAAGCGCAAAATGGGGCGAAGCCCCAGCGCTTGATGGCCAGTGTGCCACGCCGTTGGTGCTCAGCTTGAGCGAGGGGTTAGGCCTCACTTTGCGTCAGTGCTCGGTACCGGAATACACCCACATTGGTACCGTTCTCCCTGCCCGACTGAAGCCCATGCTCTCATAGAACGCGATAGCGTCGCCATCTGCGGTGAGCATTAGTTGATGGAAGAGCTTGTACTTGGCAAGCAGAGCCTGCATGAGTTGCCGGCCGATACCCTTGCGCTGGTGATCGGGATGAACCAGCATATGCGGAAAGTAGGCAACGAGATAACCGTCGGAGATGGCATTGGCTAAG
>JACDZI010000035.1 GCA_013426785.1 Rhodocyclaceae bacterium
ATGAAGTTCTTGGGGTCGCCCTTTTCGAAGACCTGGGATGCATTGACGAGGAAGACCTTGCCCTTGCGCTCTTTCGGCTTGGCCTTGTTGAGGAAGAGCACGATGCCCGGGGCGGTGGTGTTGTAGAAGAGGTTTTCGGGCAGGTAGAGGACGCTCTCGATGAGGTCGTGGTCGACGAACCACTGGCGGACGGTCTTTTCCTTGTTGGTGCCGGCATTGCCCGAGCCGCGCGAGGCGGCGCCGGTGTCGAGGACGACGGCGGCGCGGCCGGTGGCGTTCATACTGGCGTGGATGTGCTGCACCCAGCCCCAGTCGGCGGAGGATTTGCCGGGAAAGCCGGCCCCGGCGGGGAAGCGGTCGAGTTCGTCGTTGTCGTAGTCGGCCTCGGTGAACCAGTCCTGGTTCCACATGGGATTGGCGACGACGCGGTCGAAAGTGCGCAGCTTGCCTTTGCTGCGGAATTTGGGGTTCTTGAAGGTGTCGCCGATCTCGATCTGGCCCTCCATGTCATGGATGATCATGTTCATGTTGGCCATGGCCCAGGTTTCGGGAGTGAATTCCTGGCCGAACAGTTTCAGCGGGGCGACGGTGCGCTTCTTGCCCTTGGCGATTTCTTCCATGGCGATCTCGCATTTCACGAGCAGGCCACCGGAGCCGCAGGTGGGGTCGTAGATTTCCATGCCGGGCTCGGGCTGGAGCACGCGGGACATGATGGTGCCGACCGCGGGCGGGGTATAGAACTCGCCGGCGCTCTGGCCGCCGCCCTCGGCGAACTTGCGGATCAGGTATTCGTAGCTCTTGCCGATGATGTCGGCCTCGACGTCGTCGAGCCCGAGGCGCTTGGTGCTGATGGCCTCGATGAGGTTGGAGAGGCGGTCGTCGTCGAGGTCGCGCTGGCCGTGGGTGGTGGCGTTGAAGTCAACGCGGTCGATGATGCCCTGCAGGAGCGGATTTTCCCGAGCGATGGCGCGCATGTGGGTGGTGACGCCTTCGCCGATCTTGTCGGAGAGCTTGCGGATAATCGACCAGACCGACTGCTCGGGGTCATCCGGCACGAGAGGAAGATAGAAGCGGACGAGCTTGTGGTCGGCCTTGGCGAGCTGGAAGGCCTTCTTGCGCGAGCCGACTTCCTTCGCAATGCGGTTCAGTTCGTCATCGAAGACATCGCAGAGTCGCTTGGTGAAGATGAGAGGAAGAATGTAGTCCTTGTATTTCGGTGCGTCCTTGGCGCCACGGATGGAGCAGGCGGCGTCCCAGATCCACGATTCGAGGGATTTGCCGCTTCCGTTGTTGTTTGCCATCAGCGTTGAGCCCTGTTGTGTCTGTCGATTTCTGTATTGGGACAGAGTGAGAAATTGAAGCATCCCGCCAGTACGCAATCTGGAAATTAACTCTGAAGAACGGCTTTATGCCAATTGCAGACTATATCAAAGCGGGCATCATTTGACTGGGCCGACGAACCGTAGTACAGAAGTGCCCCGCGCGACTGCGCGACTCAGTTACCTGTCGTTGGACTCAACGAAATCTGAATCGCGGCACTGAGTCGCTAACCGTCCTCTGAGAAAAGTCGGCGCTGGCAGGACGGCGTTCAGGCGGCTTTCCGCGTGCGCCAGCCCTCGACCAGTGAATAGACCGACGGCACAACGACCAAGGTCAGCAGGGTCGAGGAGATCATGCCGCCGATGACGGCGATTGACAGTGGCTGCTGGGTTTCCGCACCGGCGCCGAGGCCGAGCGCCGCCGGGGCCAGCGCCAGGATCACCGTCGCCGAAGTCATCAGCACCGGACGCATGCGGATCGGGCAGGCATTGCGCAGGGCCGCATCCACCGCCATGCCGGCGGCACGCCGCTGGTTGGTCAGGTCGATCAGCAGGATGGAGTTCTTGGCGACCAGGCCGATCAACAGGATCAGGCCGATCATGGAATAGACATTGAGGGTCTGGCCGGTGGCCCACAGGGCAGCGACGCCGCCCACCACCGCCAGCGGCTGGGCCAGCATGACGATGGCTGGCTGCAGGAAGCTGTTGAACTGGCTGGCCAACACCATGTAGAGCAGCACCAGTGCCAGCGCGAAGGTGAATACCATGTATTTCACGGTTTTGCCGAACTCCTCGGCCTGGCCGATCATCTTGATCTGGGAGCCCGCCGGCAGGATCTCGGCGGCGGTCTTCTTCACCAGGTCCACCGCCTCGCCGAGCGGGATGGTCGGGGTGGCGTAGAAGGTGGCGGCGTATTGCAGGTCGTAGCGGCCGATGATGGCGGGGCCGAGCTTTTCCTCGAAACGCGCCACCGAATCGAAGCGCACCAGCTTGCCATCCCGGTTGCGCAGGAAGATCTTTGAGAGGTCGGTCGGCTGGCTGAAGCTGCCTTCCCTGGCCTTGACGCGGATGTCGTAGCGCTGGCCGTCGCCCGGGTCGTCGTTGAATTTGGCGATATCCACCCCGCCGGTCATCATGTTGGCGGCGAGCGCCACGTCGGCGGTGGATAGGTTGGCATTGGCGATGCGCAGCCGGTCGGGCACGAATACCAGTTGCGGCAGGTCGAGCTGGAGGTCGGTATCGAGGCGGCCGATGCCGGGCAGGGCGGCGAACTTTTGTTGCAGTTCCTGGGTGAGGCGACCGAGATCGTCGAGGCTGCTGCCGGTCAGGACGAATTGCAGGGGGTCGCCGCGCTGGCCACCGCCGGCGATGCCGAACGGCGAGGCGAAGGCGCGCGCGCCGGGAATGGCGGCCAGCTCCTTGCGCAGGGCCGCGACGACTTCCTGCTGGCTGCGTTTGCGCTCGTGGCGTGGCGCCATGCGCACGACCACCGTGCCCTGGTTGACCTGTCCGGCGCTGCCGAGGCCGATCAGCGCGAACTCGGTACGCACTTCCGGATAGCGGGCGAGAACGGCTTCCACTTCGCGCAGGCGGCTGTCGGTGTAGTCGATGTTGGAGCCGAGCGGTGCGCGCAGCGAGATGCGGAAGCGGCCTTCGTCCTCGTCCGGGCTGAAGGTCTTGCCGATGTTCATGAAGAAAAAGGCGCTCGATGCCACCACCAGCAACGTGATGCCGACCACCGGCCAGCGGTGGGTGAGCGCACGTTCGAGCAGCCGCACGTAGATGCGGTCCATCCCGCCGAGGATGCCGTCGAGCAGGTGGTAGAGGTGACCATGCTGTTTCTCGACCTGCAGGTAGCGCGAGCACAGCATCGGGGTCAGGGTCAGCGAGACGAACAGCGACACCAGCACGCCAAAGGTCACGACCACGGCGAAGGAGCGGAAGAACTGGCCGATGATGCCGGACAGGAAGATCACCGGTGCGAAGATGCAGACCAGCGCCAGCGTGGCGGCGATGACGGCGAACACCACCTCGTTGCTGCCATTGACGGCGGCGGCATGCGGGTCGGGATCGATCTCCTCGCGGTGGCGAAAAATATTCTCCAGCACGACGATGGCGTCGTCCACCACCACGCCGATCAGCAGCAGCAGCGCCAGCATGGTCAGCGAATTGAGCGTGTAGCCGAAGAAATAGATCACCGCGATGGCGCCCAGCAGCGACACGGGAATCGCCACGGCGACAATCAGCGTGGAGCGAATCGAGCGCAGGAAGAACCACACCACCAGCGCGGCCAGCAGCGTGCCTTCGACCAGATGCTGCTTGAGCGAAGCGACGATTTCGAGGATGAACACCGCATCGTTGGACACAACCATCACCTTGAGGCCCGGCGGCAGTTGCGGTTCGATTTCCTTCGCCAGCTTTTCCTGGATGCGGTCGACGATGGCGACGGTATTGGCGTTGGCGACCTTGACCACGCCGAGGCCGACCGTGAGCTGGCCGTTGAAACGGGCGAGCTGGCGGTTGTCGGTGAGTCCATCCTCCAGTTCTGCAACATCCTTGAGGCGGATGGACGTGCCGTTGCGCTGTGCCACCACCAGCCCGGCGAGATCGTCGAGGGTATGGAATTCGAGGTCGAGCTTGACCAGGCTTTCGGTGGTCTGGCCGACCACATAGCCGCCGGCCAGTTGGACGTGTTCGCTGGCAAAGGCAGCGCTGATGTCCTGCGGCGAGATCGCCAGTGCGGTCATGCGCTCGGGCAGCAGGTTGACGCGGATGGTGCGGTCGCGCCGGCCGCCGAGGCGTACTTCGCCGACGCCGTCGATGGTCTCCAGCTTCTTCTTCAAAATGTTGATGGCGTACTGGTTGAGCTGCTGCTGGGTGCGGTCGCCCTGCAGGGCCACCCAGAAGATCGGCGAGGCGTTGGTTTCCACCTTGGCAATGATGGGCGGTTCGATGTCCTTCGGCAGCCGGCGCATGGCCTGGCTGACTTTCGACTGCACCTCGGTGAAGGCGACATCGACATCCTTCTCCAGGCCGAAGGTGATGTTGACGATCGACACCCCCGGCGAGGAAGTGGACTGGATGTGCTCGATGCCGGGGACGGTGTTAACCGCACCTTCCACCAGGTTGGTGACGCTGGCATCGACGATGTCAGGGTTGGCACCCTTCAGCGTGGTGGTAACCGAGACGACCGGGAATTCGATGTAAGGCAGCCGATCCATGCCGATGCGGGTGAAGGCGATCACACCGAACAGCACCAGCACGGCGCTCATCATCCACGCCAGGACGTGCCGCTTGATCGACAGTTCCGGCAGCGTCATTGCGGCTGCGGCTTGGCGGCGGGTTTGGCCTGCGCCGGTTCCTTGATGCTGACGCTGGCGCCGTCGGAGAGGAAGCCGGCACCGTCGAGCGCGACGGTTTCACCGGCGGCGATGCCGTCGAGAATTTCGATCATCCCGGCTTTTTTCGCTCCCACCCGGACGACCCGCTGCATGACCTTCTTCCTGTCGCCATCGGCGACGACGGCATAGACGACCTTGCCGGCGGGGCGTAGCACCACGCTCTGCTCGGGTACGACCAGGGCGTCCTCCTTGGTAGCGATGCGCACGGCGGCATTCACCGTGCCGCCGGCGCGCAGTGCGCCGGCACCCGTGACACGGGCAAGATCGACGATGACATCGAGCGCGCGGCTGCCTGCGGCGACCATGGGACGGATCTCGGCGATCGGCGCTTCGAAACTTTGGCCGGGGATGAGCGGCGAGGTCAAGACGACCGTCTGGCCACGCGCTAGCCGCGGCGCGGCGCTTTCCGGAAAAGGCAGATGGGCGCGCAGCCGGGTGTTCGACACTAGATGGAACAGTGCATCCCCCACCTTCACATAGTCGCCGGGAGCGACCAGCTGGCTTTCGACGATGCCGTCGTGCGGGGCAGTCACGCGGGTTTTTCCCAGGCTGCGGTGGCTGAGGTCGGCCCGGGCGCGGGCCACGTCACGCTGGGCCGTCGCATTCTCACCAGCGCTCTTCGACAGAAAGCCCTTGGCCACGAGGGCCAGCTGGCGTTCCTCCAGCACTTCGAGGCGGCGCGCTTCGGCCTCGTCGGCCCGTTGCTGCAAAGCCGCGTCGCCCGGGTCGATGACGGCCAGCAGCGCGCCGGCTTTGACCGTCTGGCCGGCGTTGGCCAGCACCTTGACGACCTTGCCGGCCACCTCGGCGCTGACCTTGGGATCGTTCTCGCTTTCCAGGGTACCGAGGGTGTCTTCGCTGACCTCGATGACGCCCTGCCTGACCTGCGTGGCCGTGATCAGCGTCGGTTGCGGACCACCCGTCTTCTTGTCCTCGGGTTTCTTGTCGCAGGCGGCCACCAGGCCGGCCACTAGTAGCACCCAAAGCAGCCGCCTCATGGCAGCATTGATTCCAGGGCCAGCAACTCGGCGACGGTTTCGCGGCGGCGGATCAGGTGCATGTCCGTGCCATCCACCATCACCTCGGCGGCGCGCGGGCGTGTGTTGTAGTTGGAACTCATGGCCATGCCGTAGGCGCCGGCCGACAGGATCGCCAGCAGGTCGCCTTCGGCGAGTGCCAGTGCGCGGTCGTGGCCGAGGAAGTCGCCGGATTCGCAGATCGGCCCGACGATTTCGTAGATGGCCTTCTCACTCGCCGTCCCGCCAGCGCCGACTTTTCGAATCTCGTGGTACGCATCGTAAAGCGCCGGGCGGGCGAGGTCGTTCATCGCCGCGTCGACCACGGCGAAGTTTTTTTCCTCGCCGTGCTTGAGCACTTCGACGCGCGTCAGCAGCAGGCCGGCATTCCCGACCAGCGACCGGCCGGGTTCGACCAGCAGCATTTCCGTGCGACCGGCCAGCACCGCCAGCGCCGGGGCAAGGTAATCGGCGGCCGGGAGAGGTTCCTCGTCGCGATAGCGGATGCCCATGCCGCCGCCGATGTCGATGTGGCTGAAGCGGATACCGTCGGCGGCGAGGCTGTCGATCAGTTCAAGAATCTTGCCGGCGGCTTCGGCGGCTGGCTGCGGGTCGAGCAGTTGCGAACCGATGTGACAGTCGATGCCGCGAATTTCCAGGTGGGGCAGGGCCTGCGCGCGATGGTAGAGCTCGCGGGCGACGTCGAAGGCGACGCCGAACTTGGCGCTCTTCAAGCCGGTGGAGATGTAGGGATGGGTCTTCGGGTCGACGTTCGGATTGACGCGCAGGGCGATCGGGGCGCGCCGTCCCAGTTCGCCGGCGACGGCGTTCAGATGGTCGAGTTCGCTGGCCGATTCGACGTTGAAGCAGAAGATGCCGGCCTCAAGGGCCTGGCGCAACTCGGTGCGGGATTTGCCGACCCCGGAAAACACCACCTTGGCCGGATCACCGCCGGCGGCGATGGCGCGTGCCAGTTCGCCGCCCGAAACGATGTCGAAGCCGGCACCCAGCCGTGCGAACAAGTTGAGGATGGCGAGGTTGGAGTTGGCCTTGGCGGCATAGCAGATGCGGGCGTTGCGTCCCGCCAGCGCGGTGCGATAGGCCTCGAAGGCGGCGGTCAGCGCGGCGCGCGAGTAGACGTAGCAGGGGGTGCCGAAAGCAGCGGCAATCGCCTGAAGGGAAACGCCCTCGATGCAGGCGAGGTCATTGCGGTCAGTCATCAGGCTCATCGGGCTGGGGCGGCAGGCGGTGCGCTGCTATGATCGGTGGCCGGGGTGATCTTTGCGGCAGGCGGTGCGGCCGGGGCCGCGGTGGGGCGCGGCGGCAGGGTCAAGACGCCTTTGTTGCCGCAAGCCGACAGGAACAGGGCGACGCCGATCAGGCCAAGGGTAACGGTGGTTTTTCTCATGCGGGCGATGTTAACACGGAGGAATTGTGGAAGAACGGGAATTCTTGATCCTGGCCGACGCGGAAATGGCAAGGCTGGAGGCAGTCTTGGAGCGGTTGCTCGATACGGGAGCGGTGGATTTCGATGTCGAGGCCAAGCCGGGTGGCATTGTCGAGCTTGTCTTTGCGGACGACAGCAAGATCATCATCAACCGCCATGCGGCGGCACGCGAAATCTGGGTGGCGGCCCGCTCTGGCGGTTACCACTTCGCCCCGCCGGAACAATCACCTGGCCCCTGGCGCGGCACGCGCGATGGCGAGCGTTTGCCCGATGTGCTGTCGCGCTGCTTCAGCGCGCAGGCGGGGATGACGGTTGGACTGGACTGGTAGCCATGGGCACGCGCCGGTCGGGTGCGATCGGCCGCGTATGGGCATCCTGGACGGGGGCAGGGGGTTCCATTCTGGGCGCTTCGGCTTCGATAGGCGTGCCGGTCTCGGGAGCAGGTAGCGACTCGCGGTAGATGAAGTCGTGGATCGGCACGCCCGTCGCCGGATCCTGACTGTCGGCACGGATCAGGCCGTCCGGCATTTCCTGGTGCATTTCCGGCACGCCTTTCAGGGCGGTTTCCATGAAGCCGATCCAGATCGGTAGTGCTGCGGAGCCACCGGTTTCCCCGTTGCCCAGGCGTTTGGGCTGGTCGAAACCGACCCAGGCAACGCCGACAATTGACGGCTGGTAGCCGCAGAACCACGCATCGACATAATCGTTGGTCGTACCGGTCTTGCCGGCGAGGTCGCCGCGCTTGAGAACCGCGCCAGCACGCGTGGCAGTCCCGCGGCGCACGACATCCTTCATCATGCTGTCCATCAACCAGGCGTTGCGCGCGTCGATGATGCGCAGGGCCTCGTCTCCCGCAACGACCGGCTGGGTTTCCGCCAGCACTCTATCCTGGGCATCCAGGATCTGCTTGACGATGTAGGGCTGGATTTTGTAACCGCCGTTGGCGAATACGGCATAGGCGGCGAGATGCTGCCAGGGGGTCACGTTGCCCGCCCCCAGGGCCAGCGTCAGGTAGGGCGGATTCTTTTCGGCATCGTAGCCGAAGCGGCTGGCATAGTCCTGTGCATAGTGCGGGTCGATGGCGCGGATCAGCCGGATCGACACCATGTTCTTCGACTTGGCCAGTGCGGTGCGCAGTGTCATCGGCCCGTCGTATTTGCCGTCGTAGTTTTTCGGTTCCCAGGCCTGGCTCCCGGTTTCCTCGGCCGACACCGACAGGGGTTCGTCCGGAAGCACGGAGAGGGGGCTGAAGCCTTTTTCCAGTGAGGCGGAATAGATGAAGGGCTTCATGCTTGAACCGGGCTGGCGCCAGGCTTGTGTGACATGGTTGAATTTGTTGCGGTTGAAGTCGAAGCCACCCACCAGGGCGCGAATTGCACCATCGTTCGGGTCGGCTGCCACGAACGCTGCCTCGACGTCAGGCCACTGGGTAATTTGCCATGCACCTTTCTTGTCCTGATTGACGCGAATGATCGCCCCCCGGCGCAGGCGCTTGTTGGCGGGAGCCTTGTCGTCGAGCATGCGTTGGGCAAACTTGAGCCCGGCCCCTTCCAGGGTGACGACTTCACCGCCCGCCAGATAGGCACGCACTTTTTCCGGACTGGCTGCGAGGACGACGGCAACCCTCAGGTCGTCGACGTCCTCGTAGTCGTAGAGCAGTTCGTCGATTTGCTCGTCGTCATCGCGGGTGATCTCCTTCATGTCGGCAAATGCCTCCGCACCGCGGTAGCCGTGGCGGCGGTCATAGTCGAGCACCGCCTGGCGCAGGCTGCGGTAGGCCGCTTCCTGTTCCTTGAAGTTCAGCGTGGTGACGATCTTGATGCCCGCGGTGTAGGCGTCGTTCGGGAAGGCATCGACGGCAATCTGCCGCGCCATTTCGGCGGCATAGTCGGCCTTGACCGCAAAACGGTCGATCTGGCGGCGGACATGTAGCGCCTGCTTTTGCGCCTCCTCAAATTGCTTTTCGTCGATGAAGTTAAGTTGCTGCATGCGCCGCAGTACATATTGCTGCCGCAACCGTGCACGTTTCGGGTTTGCTACCGGGTTATAGGCCGAGGGTGCCTTGGGCAATCCCGCCAGCATGGCCATTTCCGCGATGCTCAGTTCTGCCAGATCTTTGCCAAAGTAGATGCGTGATGCCGCGGCAAATCCATAAGCCCGTTGGCCGAGATAAATCTGGTTGATGTAAACCTGCAGGATTTCGTCCTTGGAGAGCCCGTGTTCGATCTTGAAAGAGAGCAGGGCTTCGTAGAGCTTGCGGGTCAGGGTTTTCTCCGAGGAGAGGAAGAAGTTGCGCGCCACCTGCATGGTGATGGTGGAGGCACCCTGCCGTTTGCCGCCACCGCTGA
The DNA here is from genome assembly GCA_013426785.1 of Rhodocyclaceae bacterium. Lineage (GTDB taxonomy): Bacteria > Pseudomonadota > Gammaproteobacteria > Burkholderiales > Rhodocyclaceae > Sulfuricystis. The sequence goes on from JACDZI010000035.1 coordinate 9,532, forward strand.
AATTGGCGTAAGCCGCGCGCAGAATCCCCATCGTGTCAATGCCGGGGTGCTGGTAGAAGCGTTCGTCCTCGGCCGCAAGAATCGCCTGTTTCATTGATTCTGGCACGTCCTGAATGCGAACGAAGTGCCGCCTTTCTTCGCCAAATTCTCCAACGAGCTGACCGTCGGCGGTATAGATCCTTAGTGGTATTTTTGGCTGGTAGTCGGTCAGGGCTTCGATGGAGGGTAAGCGGGGAAACGCCAGAATCAGCACGATCCCCAACAGGGCCACCGCTGCAATCAAGGCGCCGGCAGCAAGTCCGATGGGCAGCAGAATCCAGCGCAGCATGGTCTATTGGGGGGGGTAGTGAGCGAAAGAGGATGGCGTGCCAACCGTGACCGGATTATATTCCAGCCGGCCATCCGTTCTGGTTTCCGGACACAGGAGGCTCCTGAAAACGGTTGCGCTGACCGCTATGGAAAAAAGGACTTTAGTCCCTGTATTTTCCTTTGTAAATTGTCTTTACAGCCGATATAGTTGCTGATAGCGTCTTAAGTAAACTGTGCGAAAAAAATTTATCTTTATGAATATAAATGACTATATTGGAGATTGATCTCTCGATTCTCAACCCGAAAGGGCGCTCGCTGGTTGGGCTTAACATCAGTTCGACTGCGATCAAGATGGTTGAGTTATCGGGTGGCCCCAATTCAGGCTACCAGGTGGAGTGCCATGCTATCGAACCGTTACCTGATGGTGCGGTTGTCGATGGCAACATGTCCAGTCTAGAAATGGTATCCGATGCCGTAGCCCGTTGCTGGAAGCGGCTGGGTACTTCAACCAAGTTTGTCGCGATGGCTTTGCCGGCCGCGGCAGTGATCACCAAAAAGATCATCCTTCCCGCCGGCCTGCGTGAAGCCGAAATGGAAATACAAGTCGAGTCGGAAGCCAATCAATACATACCGTTTGCGCTTGAGGAGGTCAATCTTGACTTTCAGATCATTGGCCCGGCACCATCGAGTCCCGAAGAGGTCGAGGTGTTGATTGCCGCGTCGCGCAAGGAGGGTGTCGAGGATCGAGTGGCCTGCGCCGAAGCTGCAAAACTCAGGCCTTTAGTCATGGATGTTGAGTCGTATGCAAAGCTGACGGCTTTCGAACTGGTACGCGGTCAGTATTCGGGTGATACGGCTGAAATGATTTTTGCCCTGGTCGATATCGGCGCCAACGCGATGAAAGTCACCGTTTTGAAAGGCGACCAGCAGATTTACAACCGGGAACAGGCTTTTGGTGGCAATCGGCTCACCCAGGACATGATGCGCGCTTACGGCATGAGCCACAACGAGGCCGAGGCACTCAAGCGCACCGGACCGATGCCCGAGAATTACGAAAACGAGATACTGAATCCATTTCTGGAAAATCTCGCACTTGAGGTATCGCGGGCGCTGCAGTTACTTTTCACATCGACGCAGTTCAACGAAGTACACCATATCGTGCTGATGGGCGGGGGGGCGCTATTGCCGGGCATCGCCGAAATTGTTGCAGAGCGAACCCAACTGGATATCGTACTGGCCAACCCTTTCGCCAAGATGACTCTCTCCCAACGCGTGCGCCCCAAAAATCTGCTTGCTGACGCTCCTTCCCTGATGGTCGCCTGTGGCTTGGCACTGCGGAGATTTGATCCGTGATCCGCATCAACCTGCTCCCGCATCGAGCAGAAAAACGCAAGCTTCTGCGTCAGCAGTTCTTCGCACTGAGTGGCCTGGTTGCCACGCTGGCGGCGGCCATATGGTTTGTCGGCTATAGCTACATCGCTACGCAGATTGAAAATCAGTCTGAGAAAAACAGCTTCTTGAAAAAGGAGATTGCGGTCCTTGACAAGGAAATCGAGGAGATCAAGAAGCTCAAGGAGCAAACAGATTTGATGTTGTCTCGCAAGCAGGTGATCGAGGCGCTACAGGCCAATCGATCCGAGACGGTATATCTCTTCAACGAGTTGGCGCAGCAACTCCCGTCGGGCGTCTTTTTACGCTCGATCAAGCAGGAACAACAAAACATTACACTCATCGGCTATGCGCAATCCAATGCCCGAGTATCGACACTCATGCATAACCTGGATGAATCCCCTGCGCTTGAACGGCCTGCACTGATCGAGATCAAGGCTGCCACGGTGGCAAAGCGCCGCATTAGTGAATTTATCCTGACGATTCAACTGACCCGGCAGACCAGTGGCAGTGATACCAAACCAGGCAAGGCAGCGGGCAAAGCAGGAGGACAGGCATGAAGAAGCCTACCCTGCCCGCCATGCCCAAGCTGAATGTGACAAAGATCGATTTCAATGTACTGGTCGATGACTTTAAGACGCTTGATCCGAAAGACCCCGGGGCGTGGCCACTGATTCCTCGAATTATCATCCTGTTGTGTGTCTTCGTCGGACTATTGCTGGTAGCCGGTTGGTTCGGCTGGCAGACGCAACTTGAGGAACTGGACGTCAAGCAGCAGGAAGAGGCGAAGCTCAAGGATGATTGGCTGACCAAGAAAAAACAGGCGATCAGTCTGGATGAGTATAAAAACCAGTTGGCCGAAATCGAGAGCTCTTTCGGTGCCTTGCTGAAGCAGTTGCCCAACTCTTCGGAGATGGAGTCGCTACTGGTCGACATCAATCAGGCTGGACTCGGCCGCGGTCTCCAGTTCGAACTGTTCAAGCCTGGCAGTGATGCAGCCAAGGAGTTTTATGCGGAGTTGCCGATCAAAATCACTGTAACCGGCTCTTATCATGACTTTGGTGCTTTTGCTGGCGATATCGCCAAATTGCCGCGTATCGTCACGCTGAACAACATCAATATCGAGCCAGTCGGCAAGTCCGGTGAAGGGTTGAAACTGGATACGACGGCCCGGACTTTCCGCTATCTCGATGAGGAAGAGATGGCGGCCAAGAAGCGGCAGGAAAAAACCAAGCAGGGAGCGAAAAAGTGAAATCGCTACCTGTTTCTTTATTGCTGCTGACGGTTATTCCGCTATTTCTATTCGCGTGCGGTAGCGGAGAGCACGAGGATATCAAGCTGTGGATGACCGAGTCCACGCGCGACTTGCGCGGCAGCGTGCCACCCTTGCCTGAGCTAAAGCCATTCCCCATTGTTTCTTATGAGGCCTCTGACAAGCCGGATCCTTTTGGTTCGGAGCGTCTGGAACCAGAGAGGAAAGAGGGCGTCGGTGGCAAGAGGCCGGATTTTGATCGTCCGCGCGAACAACTCGAGAGTTTCCCGCTTGAAACACTGAATTTTGTCGGGGTCGTCAGCCATGGAAAGACGAAAGCCCGTCATGCCTTAATCAACGCAGACGGTGTTGTCTACCGGGCCGAAAAAGGCAACTACATCGGCCAGAATTTCGGTCGTATCTTGGACATTAGCGATAACGAAATTGTTCTTCTCGAAACCGTACAGGATCCAAGTGGCCAGTCCAGCGATTGGGTGGAACGAAAAATGACCCTTCAATTGCAGGAAGGAACGAAGGGCAAGGAGGCCGGGAAATGAAATTCATGCTTTCATGGATATGTGTCATCGCAGTTTGGGCGGGATTTGCGTCGGCGCAATCGGGGAATGCCGCCAGCACGTCATCGATAGCGCAGAATGGTCTTGAGACCCTGATGGTAAGCAAATCCAGCGCTGGCATGTTGCTGAAATTTGGCCTGCGCGAGCCCCTGCCTTCGGCTCCCTCCAACTTTAGCATCGCCAATCCCGCACGTCTGGTTTTTGATTTGCCTGCAACCGAAAATGCCTTGGGCTACAGTTCCAAGGCGATCAATGAGGGTGGATTGCGCAGCATCAATGTCGTGCAGGCCGGTGACCGATCGCGGTTGGTGCTCAATCTTGACAAGGTGGTGCGCTTCGAAACCCGCCTGGAAGGCAAGGCGCTCTACATTTCGTTGTTGAGTGATGAGAGCGTGGCTTCCGCCGAGGGTGTCGCTGCCCCAGTTCAGCATTTTCCCGGCAGCGCTAAGGCTGAAGGGCAGAGCCTCCGCGATATCCAGTTCCGTCGTGGCAAGGATGGTACCGGTATTGTTGCTGTGGATCTGTCATCAAGCGATACTCCGGTCGACATCGTTCAGAAGGGTTCAGCCCTGATCGTCTCGTTCAAGAAAACCAAGCTTCCGGAAAACCTGCGCCGCCAACTCGACGTGGTCGATTTCGCCACACCGATTACCAGCGTCAAGACCCGCGCCGTGGGCGAAGATGTCGGGATGGAAATCGTGCCGAAGGGACTCTGGGAGCATACGGCCTTCCAAAGTGACAATCAGTTCATTGTTGAGGTCCGGCCGGTCAAGGAAGATCCGCACAAACTTTTCCAAGGGTCGAAGACCGGTTATCAGGGTGAGGTGATTTCCCTGAACTTCCAGAACATTCCCCTGCGCGAACTGCTGCATGTCTTCGCAGACATCACGAACTTTAACATTGTGGTGAGCGATTCCGTCTCCGGCAATGTCTCCCTGCGTCTGAATGACGTGCCGTGGGATCACGCATTGGAAATTGTCCTGCAACAAAAGAGTCTGTCGATGCGCAAGAGCGGTAACGTGCTCTGGATTGCTCCGCGGGATGAACTGGCCGCACGTGACAAACTGGAGGTTGATGCGCGAGAAGCGGCAGTAGCTGCGGAAACCCCGCGCCTTGAGGTATTTCAGTTGAATTACCAGAAGGCGGAGGATTTCGCCAAGATGCTGGTCAGCGGCACGGCAGCATCCAGCGATGCAAAAGGCAGCACTCAAGGCGCACTCCTTTCCGCGATTGGTCGTGTCACTGTAGATAAACGTACCAACCAAGCATTCATCTATGATGTTCCATCGAAGCTTGATCTGGTCAGGGATTTACTCACCAAGGTGGACCGCCCGGCCCGTCAGGTATTGATCGAAGCCCGTATCGTCGAGGCGGACACCACGTTCAGCAAGGCACTCGGCGCCCGTCTCGGCATGCACGATCATTATGGTCTTGACCAGGGGCGGACTCTGCTCGGAACCGGTGCGCGTTATGGCGTGTCCGCATCCAGCGTCGATGCCTACACCCACCTGGCAGAGAGACGCACCATGACCGACGAGCTCGGTAATGTGACAGCCGTCGCTACCGGGACCCAGTTGATTGCACCAACGACCTATATAGAGAGTGGCCAATATAAGCGTGAAACGGTTGCGCCGACCATTGCCGACAGCCAGATTTCAAATAACGCCGTTTCTAATCCTACGGGACAGTTTGCCTTTACCCTGTTCAATCGTGCCAAAACCCTGCTGTTGACGCTGGAACTGACAGCGCTGGAAGCGGATGGCATGGGCAAGACCATTTCAAGCCCGCGTGTGTTGACGGCCGATCAGGTTGAAGCGACGATTCATGATGGCGAACGGATTCCCTATCTGGCGGCATCTAGCTCCGGGGCAACCGCAATCCAATGGATTGATGCAACCCTGTCGCTGAAAGTCAAACCGCAAATTACGCCCGATAGCCGGGTGCAGATGTCGATCAAGATCAACAAGGATTCCCGTGGTACACAGGTGGGATTGGGCGGCATCGGGACCATGCCATCGATCAAGACGAAAGAAATTATCTCCGAGGTCCACATCGACAATGGCGGAACGGTCGTGATCGGTGGCGTTTTTGAAATGAGCGAGTCCGAGTCCACCAGTCGGGTTCCTTTCTTCGGGGATTTGCCTTACGTCGGATTCATGTTCAAGAAAAAAGAAAAATACGAAAACAAGAAGGAACTCATCATCATGCTGACGCCCAGGATTGCTGATAGTGCTGTCAACATCAGGTTGTAATCGTAGTTTGGGCCTGATTGGGTGATGGGGGGCGGAGGGAATGTCTATCTTGTCGGCATGATGGGTGCCGGCAAGACGACGGTAGGCAAGAAATTGGCAAAGGTGCTTGGCCAGCCCTTCTTTGATCTCGATCGGGTCATTGAAAAAGCTAACGGCGTGTCAGTTTCGACGATTTTTGAAATAGAGGGAGAGGCCGGGTTTCGCCATCGGGAGTCACAGGCACTCGGGCAAATGGCGACCGGCGTTAGTCAAGTCATCGCGACGGGCGGTGGCGTGGTGTTGAGTCCGCTCAACCGAGCCCGGTTGGTGCAGTCGGGGTTCGTCGTTTATCTTCAGGCGGGACCGGAACTATTGTTCGAGCGTACCCGACATGACAAGGGACGCCCGTTGCTCAAAGTGAGTGATCCTCTGACTCGCATTCGCACTCTGGTTAAGCAACGCGACCCGCTTTACCGCGAAGTGTCGGACCTGATCGTCGAGTCCGGCGCAGGATTGAACAGCACGGTTGCCGCCATTGAAAAGGCACTGAAAAGCGATGCCAATCCTGAATGTTGAATTAGGATCACGCAGCTACCCGATTCATATTGGTTCTGGCTTGCTCGGTCATGGCTTGGCCAAATTTCCTGTGAAGCGCGTGGCGATTATCACGAATGAAGCGGTCGCACCTCTGTATCTGGAAAGATTGCTGGCGTCGTTTGAAAAAATCGGCGCTGGCGGTACGGCGATCATCCTGCCGGACGGCGAAGCCCACAAGAACTGGGACTCCCTGCAGATCATCTATGATCGTCTGCTCGCGGAGAAATGCGATCGCTCGACTGCCATTGTGGCGCTTGGCGGCGGTGTGGTCGGCGATCTGGCGGGATTTGCAGCTGCAACCTACCAGCGGGGCGTGCCCTTCATTCAGGTACCGACTACCCTGTTGTCGCAGGTGGATTCCTCGGTAGGCGGGAAAACCGGTATCAATCATCCGCGCGGCAAGAACATGATCGGCGCATTCTGGCAGCCCCGTCTGGTACTGGCCGACACGGATACCCTGAACACCCTGCCGGATCGGGAGTTGTCGGCGGGCCTGGCCGAGGTAATCAAGTACGGCCTGATCCGCGATCTGCCTTTCTTGGAATGGCTCGAAGCCAATATTGACCGACTGGTCTCTCGCGATGCGGCTGCCTTGTCATATGCCATCGAACGCTCCTGCCGCAACAAGGCCGAGGTGGTGGCGGGTGATGAACTGGAAACCGCAGCGGAAGGCGGGCGCGCCTTGCTGAATCTTGGCCACACCTTTGGCCATGCCATTGAAACCGGCGTCGGCTACGGCACATGGCTGCATGGCGAAGCGGTTGCGGCAGGCATGGTCATGGCGGCAGACCTGTCACAGCGGCTCGGCTGGCTGGCTGTAAGTGACGTCGAACGCGTCAGAGAGTTGCTGATTAAAGCCCGTCTCCCGATCTCCGGGGCGAAGCTTGGCAGCGAGCGCTATCTGGAACTGATGAGCCACGACAAGAAGGTGATTGCCGGTCGCCTGCGGCTGGTATTGCTGAAACGTCTGGGTGAAGCGGTGACCTGGCCGGCCGCGACGCCCGAGCAGATGCGCGCGACCATCGAGCAGTGCTGTGCGGACTGAACTCGCGCCTTACGCCGTCAGTGAGACGAATACCCGGGGGCGCGTGGTTTCCGAGCCGCGGCCCAAGGCGCGCGGCGAGTTCCAGCGTGATCGCGATCGCATTGTCCATTCCACGGCATTCCGTCGCCTCGAATACAAGACCCAAGTATTCGTCAATCACGAGGGTGACCTGTTCCGTACGCGGCTGACGCACAGTATCGAAGTTGCCCAGATCGCCCGCTCGGTGGCACGGACGCTGAACCTGAATGACGATCTGACGGAGGGCATCGCGCTGGCCCATGACCTCGGCCATACGCCGTTCGGCCATGCAGGACAGGACGCACTCAATGAATGCATGCAGGATCACGGTGGCTTCGAGCACAACCTGCAAAGCCTGCGCATCGTGGATCGCCTCGAAGAACGCTATGGTGCTTTCGACGGACTGAACCTGATGTTCGAGACGCGCGAGGGCATCCTCAAGCACTGCTCACCGGCACGCGCTCGGGGGCTGGGTGAACTGGGGCTGCGTTTCCTCGATAACCGGCGGCCATCGCTGGAGGCACAGATCTGCAACCTGGCCGACGAAATCGCCTACAACAACCACGATGTCGATGACGGACTGCGCTCTGGTCTGATCACCGCAGAACACCTCTCGGCGGTAAGCTTGTTTGCTCGCCATGCCAGGGAGGTCGCCGCAGAATTTCCCGATCTTCCCGAGCGTCGCCGTGTGCATGAAACCATCCGTAGCATGATCGATGCCCAAGTAACCGATCTGCTGGCGGAGTCTGCACACCGGATTGCGGCACTTGCTCCGCACAGCCTCGATGAGGTTCGTGCTGCTCCGGCCCTGATCGGGTTCTCAGCCGAAATGGCCGGGGAGAACCGGGCGATGAAGACGTTTCTGCGTGATCATCTCTATCAGCATTACCAGGTGCTGCGCATGACCTACAAGGCCCGCCGCATCATCTGCGACCTGTTTGCAGCTTTCATGGCCGATCCGCGCCTGTTGCCGGAACAATACCAGACGCTGGGTGTCGTTGAAGGGAATGCTCGGGCTGTTGCCGACTACGTTGCCGGCATGACCGACCGTTACGCCATCAGGGAGTATCGGCGTCTTTTTTCCGTCGGCGAACCCTGATCTTCCGGATTGGCAAGTCTTTACTGAGGGCGGGTTGTGTCGCATAATTCCCGCCCTTTGCTGCGAGGCAGCCTTACCTCCTCAGGACGTACGATGACCCTCCCCTTGGCCCAAGGCCTCTACAACCCCGCCAACGAGCACGATGCCTGTGGCGTCGGTTTCGTTGCCCACATCAAGAACAAAAAGAGTCACGCGCTGGTCGCGCAAGGGCTGCAGATCCTGAAAAATCTGGAGCATCGCGGCGCTACCGGCTATGACCCTTTGCTTGGCGATGGTGCCGGCATCCTGATCCAGATTCCCGATGCCTTCCTGCGCGAGGAAATGGCGCGACAAGGCGTGGTCCTGCCTCCGGCCGGCGAATACGGTGTGGGCATGATCTTCCTGCCCGGCAAATGCGAAAGCCGCCGCGCCTGCGAGGCCGCCATCGAGCGCACCATACGCTACGAGGGGCAAGTGCTGCTGGGGTGGCGCGATGTGCCGGTCGACAACTCCGGCCTGGCACAGGCGGCAAAAGATATCGAACCGGTGATCCGTCAGGTGTTCATCGGTCGCGGCCAGGGGGTTGTCGATGCCGATGCACTCGAACGCAAGCTCTATGTGATCCGCAAGGAAGCGGGCCATCGCGTGCAGTCGCTCAAGCTGCCGGACATCAAGATGTTCTATGTGCCCTCGATGTCCGCGCGCACCGTCGTCTACAAGGGCATGCTGCTGGCCGACCAGGTGGGCGAATATTTCCTCGACCTGCACGACGAGCGCGTGGTAACGGCACTGGCCCTGGTGCATCAGCGCTTCTCGACCAATACCTTCCCGACCTGGGACCTGGCACACCCCTTCCGCATGATCGCCCACAACGGCGAAATCAACACCCTGCGCGGCAACGTCAACTGGATTCGCGCCCGCGAGCGCGGCATCCGCTCGCCGCTCATCGGTGAGGATCTGGAGAAAATCTGGCCGCTGATTTACGAGGGCCAGTCGGATTCGGCCAGCTTCGACAATGCGCTGGAACTGCTAGTGATGGGTGGCTACAGCCTCGCCCACGCCATGATGATGCTGATTCCCGAGGCGTGGGCAGGTAATCCCCTGATGGACGAGGACCGACGCGCCTTCTACGAATACCACATGGCCCTGATGGAGCCGTGGGACGGCCCGGCGGCAGTAGCCTTTACCGATGGCCGCCAGATCGGCGCCACCCTCGACCGCAACGGACTGCGGCCGGCGCGCTATCTGGTTACCGACGACGACCTGGTCGTGCTGTCTTCCGAAATCGGCGTGCTGCCGATCCCGCAGGAGCGCATCGTCAAGAAGTGGCGCCTGCAGCCCGGCAAGATGCTGCTGATCGACCTCGAGGAAGGTCGCATCATTTCCGACGACGAGATCAAGCACCAGTTGGCGACCGCCAAACCCTATCGCGAGTGGATCGACAAGTCGCGCTATTTCGTCGATGACCTGCCCGAGGTGAAGAAGAAGGACAAGTCGGCGGTGCCCCTGCTCGACCTTCAGCAGGCCTTCGGCTATACGCAGGAGGATTTCAAGTTCATCCTCGAACCGATGGCGCTCAACGGCGAAGAGGCCACCGGCTCGATGGGCAACGACAGCCCGCTGCCGGTGCTGTCCGGCAAGAACAAGCCGCTGTTCAACTACTTCAAGCAGTTGTTCGCCCAGGTAACCAACCCGCCGATCGACCCGATCCGCGAAGAGATCGTCATGTCGCTGATCTCGCTGGTCAGCCCCAACCCCAACCTGCTGGGCGTGCATGAAACCCAGCCGACGCCGCGCCTTGAGGTGCATCAGCCCATCCTGTCGTCTGCGGACATGGCCAAGCTGAAGCAGATCGACAAGCTGACCAACGGCACGTTCCGTTCTTGCGTGATCGACATCACCGCGCCTGCCGAGTCCGCTGCTGCCGGCATGGGCGAAGCGCTGTTCCAGGTGTGCGTGCGTGCCGAGCGTGCCGTGGGCGAGGGCTGCAGCGTCATCATCCTGTCCGACCGCGCGGTCGATCCCGTACGTGCGCCGATTCCCGCCCTGCTGGCCTGTTCTGCCGTGCATCAGCATCTGGTCAAGACCGGCTTGCGGACTGCCTGCGGCCTGGTGGTCGAGACAGGTGCCGCGCGCGAAACCCACCACTTCGCCTTGCTGGCCGGTTATGGCGCTCAGGCGATTCATCCCTGGCTGGCGCTGGAAAGCATCGATGCGCTTGCACCAAAGCTGTCCGGCAAGCCCGCCGCCTATGATTGCCAGAAGCGTTTCACCAAGGCCATCGGCAAGGGGCTGATGAAGGTCATGTCGAAGATGGGCATTTCGACCTACCAGTCTTACTGCGGCGCGCAGATTTTCGAGGCGATCGGGCTGTCGTCCGATTTCGTCGGCCGCTATTTTACCGGCACGCCGACCCGGATCGAGGGCATCGGCCTCAAGGAGGTTGCGTTGGAGGCGCTGAATACCCATGCGGCGGCCTTCGGCAATGACCCGGTGCTGGCCGGGATGCTCGACGTCGGCGGCGAATATGCCTTCCGCGTGCGTGGCGAAGAGCACATGTGGACGCCGGACGCCATCGCCAAGCTGCAGCACGCCACCCGCTCCGGCAAGTTCGACACCTACAAGGAATACGCGGCGATCATCAATGACCAGAGCAAGCGCCACATGACGCTGCGCGGCCTGTTCGAACTCAAGCCGGCCGGTGCGCCAGTGCCGCTGGCCGAAGTCGAACCCGCCAGCGAGATCGTCAGGCGTTTCGCCACCGGTGCCATGTCGCTGGGTTCGATCTCCACCGAAGCGCACAGCACGCTGGCGATCGCCATGAACCGCATCGGCGGCAAGTCGAATACCGGCGAAGGTGGCGAGGATCCGCGCCGCTTCCAGAAAGTCGGCGCTGGCGAGACGGTGGGCAGTGTGGTGGGCAAGACGCGCATCGAACGCGACATTCCGCTGAAGGAAGGCGATTCCCTGCGCTCGGCGATCAAACAGGTCGCTTCAGGACGTTTCGGCGTCACCATCGAGTACCTGAGCAACGCCGACCAGATCCAGATCAAGATGGCGCAGGGCGCCAAGCCGGGCGAGGGCGGCCAGTTGCCCGGCCACAAGGTGTCCGATTACATCGGCTTCCTGCGCCATTCGGTACCGGGCGTCGGCCTGATTTCGCCGCCGCCCCATCACGACATCTACTCCATCGAGGATCTGGCGCAGTTGATCCACGATCTCAAGAACGCCAATCCCAGCGCCTCGATCTCGGTCAAGCTGGTGTCCGAAGTCGGTGTCGGTACCGTTGCGGCCGGCGTGTCGAAAGCCAAGGCCGATCATGTTGTGATCTCGGGTTACGACGGTGGCACCGGCGCCAGCCCGCTATCGTCGATCAAACATGCCGGCACGCCGTGGGAACTGGGACTGGCCGAAACACAGCAGACCCTGGTGCTGAACCGCCTGCGCGGCCGCATTCGCTTGCAGGTCGATGGCCAGATCAAGACGGGCCGCGACGTGGTCATCGGCGCCCTGCTGGGTGCCGACGAGTTCGGCTTCGCCACGGCGCCGCTGGTGGTCGAAGGCTGCATCATGATGCGCAAGTGCCACCTCAACACCTGTCCGGTGGGCGTGGCCACGCAGGATCCGGTGCTCAGGAAGCGCTTCTCCGGCCAGCCTGAGCACGTCGTGAATTACTTTTTCTTCGTCGCCGAGGAAGCCCGCCAGTTGCTGGCCGATCTGGGCGTCCGCACATTCGACGAACTGATCGGCCGTGCCGACCTGCTCGACATGAAGAAAGGTATCGCCCACTGGAAAGCACGCGGCCTCGATTTTTCGCGCATCTTCCACCTGACGCCCGCACCGGCCGAGGTGGCTCGCACCCATCGCGAGACGCAAGACCATGGTACCGACAAGGCGCTCGACCATCAGTTGATCGCCCAGGCGTTGCCGGCGCTCGAGCGCGGTGAGAAGGTCGCCTTCGCTTTGCCGGTCAAGAACCTCAATCGCACCGTCGGCACCATGCTCTCGCACGAAGTGGCCAAGCGTTTTGGTCATGCCGGCCTGCCTGACGACAGCATCCGTATCCGCATGACCGGTACCGCGGGCCAGAGCTTCGGCGCCTTCCTGGCCCGCGGCGTGACCCTGGAGCTGACCGGCGAGGCCAACGATTATGTCGGCAAGGGCTTGTGCGGCGGCAAGATCATCGTCAAGCCGCAGACGGGATTCCGCGGCCGGCCCTGCGAGAACATCATCGTCGGCAACACCGTGCTCTATGGTGCGGTCGAAGGCGAAGTGTTCTTCCGTGGCGTTGCTGGCGAGCGTTTCTGCGTGCGCAATTCCGGTGCGACGGCCGTGGTCGAGGGGACCGGCGACCATTGCTGCGAATACATGACCGGCGGCACGGTGGTCGTGCTCGGCCAGACCGGGCGCAACTTCGCGGCCGGCATGTCGGGCGGCATCGCTTATGTCTATGACGAGTACGGCAGCTTCGCCAAGCACTGCAACCTTTCGATGGTCACGCTGGAAAAGGTGCTGCCCGCCGCCGAGCAGCCGAATGACGGCACACGCCACCAGAACACTACCGACGATGAACTGCTCAAGGCGCTCGTCATGAAGTACCAGGCCGAGACCGGCAGCGCAACGGCACGCCGCATCCTGGCCAGATGGAGCCAGTCGCGCGCCAAGTTCGTCAAGGTATTTCCGAATGAATATCGCCGCGCCCTTAAGGAAATTGCTGCGCAAAGGGAAATCGCCGCGGCCCAACTCAAAGAGGCCGCATGATGGGCAAGCCAACCGGTTTTCTGGAATTCGATCGTCAGGCCGAGGGTTACGAAGCGGTCGAGTCGCGGCTGACCCACTATCGCGAGTTCGTGCCGCATCTGGCCGATGACCAGGCGAAGACGCAGGGAGCGCGCTGCATGGACTGCGGCATTCCCTTCTGCAACAGCGGCTGCCCGGTCAACAACAATATCCCGGACTTCAACGATGCGGTCTATCGTGGCAACTGGCGCGAGGCCATCGAAGTTCTGCACTCCACCAACAACTTCCCGGAAATGACCGGCCGCATCTGCCCCGCACCTTGCGAGGCGGCCTGCACGCTGGGTATCAATGCTGCCGCAGTGGGCATCAAGTCGCTCGAACGCGCCATCATCGACAAGGCCGGCGAGAACGGCTGGGTGCTGCCGCAACCGGCTGCACAGAAGACCGGCAAGAAGGTCGCGGTCGTCGGCTCCGGCCCTGCCGGTCTGGCGGCCGCGCAGCAACTGGCGCGGGTGGGCCATGACGTCACCGTGTTCGAGAAGAACGCCGCCATTGGCGGACTGATGCGTTACGGCATTCCCGACTTCAAGCTCGACAAGCGTCTGATCGACTGGCGTGCCGCCCAACTGGCGACCGAGGGTGTCAAGTTCGTGACGAAGACCCTGGTCGGCACCGATGTTCCCAAGGGCGTGGTCTGCGACGCGAAGAAGGTCATCGCGCCGGCCAAACTGATGAAGGACTTCGATGCGGTGGTCCTCGCCGGCGGTTCTGAAACGCCGCGCGACCTGCCGATTCCGGGCCGTGAACTCGCCGGCGTGCATTTCGCGCTGGAATTCCTCATCCCGCAGAACAAGCAGGTCGGTGGTGGGAAAAAGAATCCCATCAACGCCAAGGGCAGGCATGTGGTAGTGATCGGTGGCGGCGATACCGGCTCGGATTGCGTCGGTACCTCCAACCGCCACGGCGCGGCATCGGTGACCCAGTTCGAGTTGCTGCCGCAGCCGCCCGAACAGGAGAACAAGCCGCTGGTCTGGCCCTACTGGCCGAACAAGATGCGCACCTCCTCGTCGCATGACGAAGGTTGCACGCGCGACTGGTCGATCGCCACCAAGGAATTCATCGGCGTGAACGGGCAACTGACCGCGCTCAAGTGCGTGCGCCTCGATTGGCAGGGCGGCAAGCCGACCGAAATTGCGGGCAGCGAGTTTGAAATCAAGGCCGATCTCGTCTTTCTCGCCATGGGTTTCACCAATCCGATCGCCTCGGTCCTCGATGGCTTCGCCGTCGCCAAGGATGCCCGTGGCAATGCGAATGCCTCGACCGAGGATTACGTAACCAGCGTGCCCAAGGTCTTCGCCGCCGGCGACATGCGGCGCGGCCAGTCGCTGGTGGTGTGGGCGATCCGCGAAGGTCGCCAGTGTGCCCGTGCGGTGGATGAATTCCTGATGGGAGCGAGCACGCTGCCGCGCTGAGAGCCCGTATGCTCAATGTCGTCATTCTCGCTGCCGGGCAGGGCAAGCGCATGCGCTCCGACCTGCCCAAGGTATTGCAGCCGATTGCCGGCAAACCGATGTTGGCCCATGTCATCGCCACGGCGCGCGCGCTGGCGCCGGGAAGCGTCTGCGTGGTGTATGGGCACGGTGGCGAGCAGGTAAAAGCGGAAATAGGGGACAGACCACAATTTCATGATTCTGAAAATCGTGGTCTGTCCCCTATTTCCTGGGCTAAGCAGGAGCCCCAACTCGGCACCGGTCATGCGGTACTCCAGGCACTGCCCCAGCTTGAAAAAGTCGGCGCTGGCAGGACGGCGGTATTGGTGCTTTACGGTGACGTGCCGCTCATTCGGGCGACCACGTTGCAGCGACTCATCGCTGCCGCCGGCGGCGACAAGCTGGCGCTGCTTACCGCCCATCTCGACGATCCGCACGGCTACGGCCGTATCGTCCGTATCGATGGAAAAGTGGTCCGCATCGTCGAGGAGAAGGATGCCGACGATGCCGAGCGGGCCATCAAGGAAATCAACACCGGCATCCTCGTCGCACCTGGGGAAGCGCTGGCGCGCTGGCTGCCGCAGTTGGGCATCGCAAACGCGCAGGGCGAGTATTACCTCACCGACATCGTCGCCATGGCGGTGGCGGAGGGCATGGCGGTTGTTACCGCGCATCCCGACGCCAACTGGGAAGCCGATGGCGTGAACAGCAAAAGCCAGTTGGCGCGATTGGAGCGCATTCACCAGCGCAACTTTGCTGAAGCCCTCATGGAGCAGGGCGTGACGCTCGTTGACCCGGCGCGCATCGATGTGCGCGGCGAACTGGTGTGCGGCCGTGATGTCTTCATCGACGTGAATTGTGTCTTCGAGGGCCGTGTCGAATTGCACGATGGCGCGCGCATCAACGCGAACTGCGTGATCCAGGATGCCGTCGTCGGCCCGCACAGCATCATCGGCCCGTTTGCGCGCCTGCGCCCCGGCACGGTGCTGGCCGAGGACGTGCATGTCGGCAACTTTGTCGAGGTCAAGAATTCCACCGTCGCGGCCCATTCCAAGGCCAACCATCTGGCCTACGTCGGCGATGCGGCGATCGGTAGCCGCGTCAATATCGGTGCCGGCACCATCACCTGCAACTACGACGGTGCCAACAAGCATCGCACGGTGATCGAGGACGATGTCTTCATCGGTTCCGACACGCAACTGGTCGCGCCGGTGACGGTGGGCAAGGGCGCCACGCTCGGCGCCGGCACCACGCTGACCCGCGATGCGCCGCCCGATGCGCTGACGGTATCGCGGCCGAAGCAGGTTTCCATCGCGGGCTGGAAACGCCCCGTCAAACAAAAAAAAGGCTAGCCCATGTGCGGTATTGTTGCTGCGGTCGCTTCCCGAAACGTCGTCCCGGTTCTCGTCGAAGGCCTGCGCAAGCTCGAATACCGCGGCTACGACTCGGCCGGCCTGGCTCTATGTAATCCGACGCTGACCCGCCTGCGCAGCGTTGGCCGCGTGGCCGAACTGGCCATCCAGGTGGAAGGCCAGACGGCGCATCTGGGCATCGCCCATACCCGCTGGGCCACGCATGGCGTACCGAGCGAGAAGAATGCCCACCCGCATATCTCCGGCGGCCTGGCGGTAGTGCATAACGGCATCATCGAGAATTACGCTGCGCTCAAGCAGGAACTGCTCGCCGCCGGCTATGTGTTCACGTCGGATACCGATACCGAAGTGATCGCCCACCTGATCCAGGCAACCCTCAAAACGGAGCCCGACCTGTTCCTGGCGGTGCAACAGGCCACGTCACAGCTGGTCGGCGCCTACGCGATCGCTGTCCTGGGTGAAGGCTGTGGCCGCATCATTGTGGCCCGCCAGGTTGCCCCGTTGTTGCTGGGCATTGGCGCAGATGGAAATTACGCCGCCTCCGATGCGTCGGCGCTTCTGCAGGTGACGCGCCACATGATCTACCTCGAAGACGGGGATGTCGCGGAACTCGGTCAGGACGGTTACAGAATAGTCGGCGCTGACAGGACGGCGGTGACGCGGGAAGTGCATGAAAGTACCTTGTCGGCCGATGCCGTCGAGCTCGGCGAGTATCGCCACTACATGCAGAAGGAAATCTTCGAACAGCCGCAGGCGCTGGCGACGACGCTGGAGATGATCGGCGGCGCGCAGACCTTCTCGGCCAACCTGTTCGGGGCAAGCGCGCCGGACGTGTTGCGCGCCGTGAAATCGGTACTCATCATTGCCTGCGGCACCAGCTATCACGCCGGGCTGGTGGCGCGTTACTGGATCGAGCAGTTCGCCGGGCTACCCTGCGCCGTCGAAGTGGCCAGCGAATACCGCTATCGGGTTTCGGTGCCGGATGCCGCACAACTGGTGGTGGCGATTTCCCAATCCGGCGAAACCGCCGACACGCTCGCCTCGATCAAGCACGCCAAGTCGCTCGGCATGCACAAGACCCTGGCGATCTGCAATGTGCCCGAGTCCGCCATCGTGCGCGAGTGCGCCCTGCGCTTCCTGACGCGCGCCGGCCCCGAGATCGGCGT
This sequence comes from Rhodocyclaceae bacterium, assembly GCA_013426785.1. Taxonomy (GTDB): domain Bacteria; phylum Pseudomonadota; class Gammaproteobacteria; order Burkholderiales; family Rhodocyclaceae; genus Sulfuricystis. Next base: position 26,795 of record JACDZI010000035.1, read on the forward strand.
CGCCTCCACCAAGGCCTTCACGACACAACTGGCAGCCTTGTTCCTGCTGGCGGCCACCTTGGCGAAACAGGGGGGACGCCTGTCTGCCGAACAGGAAGTGGCCCATCTAGAAGCCTTGCGCCACCTGCCGGTCGCCGTGCAGAAGGTACTGGCGTTGGAGCCCGGCATCGTCCAGTGGGCGAGTCTGTTCGCCGACAAACAGCACGCCCTGTTCCTCGGCCGCGGCCATCACTATCCGATTGCCCTGGAAGGCGCTCTGAAGCTCAAGGAAATTTCCTATATCCATGCTGAGGCCTACCCGGCCGGCGAACTCAAGCACGGCCCGCTGGCGCTGGTGGATAAAAACATGCCGGTGATCAGCATTGCGCCGAACGACACGCTGCTGGAAAAACTCAAGTCCAATCTCAAGGAGGTCGCGGCGCGCGGCGGCGAACTGTACGTCTTCGCCGATGCCGATTCGCAGGTTGAACCCGAACCCGGCTTGCACATCCTGCGCCTGCCGGAGCACTACGGCGCCCTGTCGCCGGTGCTGCACGTCGTGCCGTTGCAACTGCTGGCCTATCATGCCGCGCTCGTCAAAGGGACGGACGTGGACAAGCCGAGGAACCTTGCCAAATCCGTCACTGTTGAATAGAAAAAAAGGAGAATAATCAATGCCGAAATTCCATACCGCATCCATCCGTGCCGTTGCCCTGGTGGGCCATGGCGGCGCGGGCAAGACCACGCTGGCCGAAGCCTTGTTGCATCGCGCCGGCGCCATTGCCGCGCCGGGCAGCATCGAACGCGGTAGCACCGTCTGTGACTTCGATGCGCAGGAAAAAGCGGCCGGCCATTCCTTGCAGTCGGCGCTGGCAAACTTCGCCTGGAAGGATGTGCATATCCATCTGATCGACACCCCGGGTTATCCCGATTTCGCCGGCCAGGCGATGGCGGCGCTGGCTGGAGTCGATACCGCAATTGCCGTGATCAACGCCCAGACCGGCATCGAACTGATGACCGAACGCATGATGCGCGCAGCGGCGGCGCGCGGCCTGGCGCGCATGATCGTCATCAACAAGATCGATGCGGAGAATCTCGATCTGGCTGGCCTGATGGCCAACATCCGCGAGCGCTTCGGACCGGCCTGCAAGTTCCTCGACCTGCCGACGCCCGACCACGGCAAGGTGGTCGAGGTGCTGGAACACGACAGTGGCGAGGCGGACATCGATACGGTTTCCCATGCCCATCGCGAGTTGATCGACCAGCTGGTCGAGGAAGACGAAAGCCTGATGGAGCGTTACCTCGAAGAAGGCACCGATCCGAGCGCGGCCGAGCTGCACGCGCCCTTCGAGAAAGCGCTGCGCGAAGGTCACCTGATCCCCGTGTTATTCACCTCGGCCAAGACCGGTGCCGGCATCGACGAACTGCTGCACGTGCTGGCGACACTGGCACCGAACCCCGGCGAAGCCAACGTGCCGCCCTTCTACAAGGATGGTGAAGCTTTCCAGCGCGATGCCGATGCGACGAAGCACGTGCTGGCACACGTCTTCAAGGTCATCGTCGATCCCTACATGGGCAAGGTGGGCGTGTTCCGCGTCCATCAGGGCACCATCCGCAAGGATTCGCAATTGTTCGTCGGCGACGGCAAGAAGCCCTTCAAGGTCGGCCACCTCTACCAGTTGCAGGGCAAGGATTACCTCGAAGTCGATGAGTTGCTGCCGGGCGACCTGGGCGCCATCGCCAAGGTCGATGAAATCGAGTTCGACGCCGTGCTGCACGATTCGCACGACGAAGACCATATCCATCTCAAGCCGCTGGAGTTTCCGAAGCCGATGCAGGGCCTCGCCGTCGAGACGCAGAAGAAGGGCGACGAGCAGCGCCTGTTCGAGATCCTGCGCAAGCTGGAAACGGAAGACCCCTGCTTCCGCATCGAGCGTCACCCGACCACGCACGAGACGGTGATTTTCGGTTTGGGCGAGATGCATCTGCGCACCAAGCTGGAACGTATGTCCAGCCAGTACAAGCTGGAACTCACGACCAAGCCGCCGCAGATTCCCTTCCGCGAAACGATCACGAAAAACGCCGAAGGCCACTGCCGCCACAAGAAGCAGTCGGGCGGTGCCGGCCAGTTCGGTGAGGTCTATCTGAAGATCGAACCCCTGGAACGCGGGGCTGGCTTCGAATTTCTCGATCAGGTCAAGGGCGGCGTGATTCCCGGCGTGTTCATGCCGGCGGTCGAGAAGGGCGTGCGCATGGCGCTGGAGGGTGGTGTCGTTGCTGGTTTCCCGGTCGAGGACCTGCGCGTCATCGTCTATGACGGCAAGACGCATGCGGTGGACGGCAAGGAAATCGCCTTCGTCATGGCCGGAAAGAAAGCCACCATCACGGCCATTCAGGCCGCCGCAGCGGTGGTGCTGGAACCGATCGTCAACATCGAAGTACAGGTGCATGAGGAAAACATGGGCGACATCGCCGGCGACCTGTCGTCACGGCGCGGCCATGTTACCGGCACCACGCCGCGCGGCCCGGGCCGGGTTGCTGTCGAGGGCGAGGTGCCTCTGGCCGAGATCAACGACTACGCCTCGCGGCTGAAGTCACTGACCGGCGGACGCGGCAGCTACAACATCGAGTTCGCACGCTATGCCCAGGTGCCGCCGCAAGTGCAGCAGAAGCTGGCGGCCTCGTTCAAGCTGGACGACGACGAGGAGTAAGTCTGCCGGGGCGTGTCAGGTGGCGGAACGCATTCCGCCGCCTGCCTGCTCCACACCATGCTGCGAACCGGCGACTTCGAACACGCCATTACCTTCTACACCGAAGTCCTCGGCATGCGGCTGCTGCGTCGCCAGGACTACCCGGAAGGCAAATTCACCCTCGCTTTCGTCGGTTACGGTGACGAAAGCGAAAACACGGTGATCGAGCTGACCTACAAAGATGGGCGTCGACCGCTACGAACCCGGCACCGGCTACGGCCATCTCGCCATCGAAGTGGACGACGTCTATGCCGCCTGCGCGGAAATCAAGCGTCGTGGCGGCGCGGTGGTGCGCGAGGCTGGCCCGATGAATGCCGGCACCACGATCATCGCCTTCGTCGCCGACCCGGATGGGTATTACATCGAGTTGATCGGGAAGCGGGGGTGAGTATTCGGTCGGCGGTCGGCCAGCAGCAGTCTTAGTTCGCTGTGCCCAGAAGCGGACAATCGGCTGCACTACGGGTATGCTGTCGGCGTTTCTTGATCTAGGCCGCTAGCGAAACGCGAGCCTGGCCCCTTTAATCCTATTTTCCTCACTTGAACATTCCAAAGTTGCTGCAAACCGTGATTTGA
>JACDZI010000155.1 GCA_013426785.1 Rhodocyclaceae bacterium
GATCTCTACCGCGCTCAGATCCTCGGCTTGGCCTGACGTTCATGCGATTGCCCTGGCGTAAGTGCCCTGTAAGCTCCAGCGAATCTAATAAGCGGCTAAAATCGGATGCCCAAAATGCCGGCCAGTTTCAGCATCGCCGGCGTGGTCCAAGCATCAAAACAATAACTGCCAGCCTCAAATTGCGGCTGGTGTCTGGTTTTACAACGTCATTGCGAGAGGAGAAATCTCAATGAGCGCCATCGAATCGGTGATGCAGGAAAGCCGTGTCTTTCCGCCTTCTGAAGATACCGTCAGGAAAGCCACCATTTCCGGCATGGCTGCCTACGAGGCATTGTGTAAGGAAGCCGATCAGGACTACCCCGGTTACTGGGCTCGTCTGGCCAGGGAGCATCTCGTCTGGAAGGAGCCTTTCACCCAGGTGCTCGACGAGTCCGAGGCACCGTTCTACAAGTGGTTTGCCGACGGCAAGCTCAACGTTTCCTACAACTGTCTGGACAAGAACGTCGAGGCAGGCTTGGGCGGCAAGGTCGCGCTGATTTTTGAAGCGGATGACGGCAAGGTCGCCAAGGTCACTTACAAGGAACTGCTGGACAAGGTGGCCAGGTTCGCCAATGCGCTCAAAGCCCGTGGCATCAAGAAGGGCGATCGCGTCCTGATCTACATTTCGATGTCGGTGGAAGGCGTGGCCGCGATGCAGGCCTGCGCCCGCATCGGTGCCATCCACTCGGTCGTCTTCGGCGGTTTCTCCGCCAAGTCCCTTGAGGAGCGCATCCTCGATGCCGGCGCCGTGGCGGTGATCACCGCCGACGAGCAGTGTCGCGGCGGCAAGAGCATGCCGCTCAAGCCGGCGGTCGATGAAGCCCTCAATTTGGCGACTGGTCACCAGGTGCATTCCGTGATCGTCGTCCAGCGTACCGGCGGTCCTTGCAACATGGTCGCCGGCCGCGACGTGTGGTATCACGAAATCATCGCCAACGAATCCGCGACCTGCGAACCCGAATGGGTCGAGGCTGAACACCCGCTGTTCCTGCTATATACCTCTGGTTCCACCGGCAAGCCGAAAGGCGTGCAGCACTCTACCGGCGGTTACCTCCTTCATGCCATCCTGACGATGCGCTGGACCTTCGACATCAAGAAGGACGACGTGTTCTGGTGTACCGCCGATATCGGCTGGGTTACCGGTCACACCTACATCACTTATGGCCCGCTCGCCTGCGGCGCAACCGAGATCGTGTTCGAATCCGTGCCTACCTACCCGGATGCCGGCCGTTTCTGGCGCATGATCCAGGACCACAAGGTCAGCGTGTTCTACACCGCACCGACGGCGATACGTTCGCTGATTAAGGCCTCGGAAGGCACCCCGACCACCCATCCGCGCAACTACGATCTGAAGTCCCTGCGCATTCTCGGTTCGGTCGGCGAGCCGATCAACCCCGAAGCCTGGATGTGGTACTACGACAATGTCGGTGGCAGCCGCTGCCCGATCGTCGATACCTTCTGGCAGACCGAGACTGGCGGCCACATGATCACCCCGCTGCCGGGCGTCACCCCACTGGTGCCGGGTTCCTGCACGCTGCCCTTCCCGGGCATCCAGGCGGCCATCGTCGATGAGACGGGCACTGACGTGCCGTGGGGCAATGGCGGCTTCCTCGTCGTCAAGAAGCCTTGGCCATCGATGATTCGCACCATCTGGGGCGATGCGGACCGCTTCAAGAAGTCCTACTACCCGGCCGATTTCAGCGGCAAGCTCTACCTTGCCGGCGACGGTGCGGTACGCGATGCCAAGACCGGCTACTTCACCATCATGGGCCGTATCGACGATGTGCTGAACGTTTCCGGACACCGCATGGGCACCATGGAGATCGAGTCGGCGCTGGTGTCCAACCCGCTGGTGGCCGAGGCCGCCGTGGTCGGTCGCCCCGACGATCTGACCGGCGAGGCGATCTGCGCCTTCGTCGTGCTCAAGCAAAACCGTCCCTCCGGCGAAGAAGCCAAGAGGATTGCCAACGATCTGCGCAACTGGGTCGGCAAGGAAATTGGCCCGATCGCCAAGCCCAAGGACATCCGCTTCGGTGAAAATTTGCCGAAAACGCGTTCCGGCAAGATCATGCGCCGCCTGCTGCGGTCATTGGCGAAGGGCGAGGAGATCACGCAGGACGTATCGACACTGGAAAACCCCGGTATTCTGGAACAGCTCAAACAGGGCACCTAATCCTGAAGCCCGGACCGTAGGAGGGGTCAAGCAGGGCAGTCGCCACAAGCGGCTGCCCTTTGTTTGTGCGCCCGGCACGGGCGCACTCTTGTGGGTGGAAGTCCCACCGTAAGTTGATCACAGCGAACGAAGTGAAGCGCAACTGCATGAGGGTGACCGAGTGTGGGGAGGAAGCGTGGAGCGAAGCTGCGAGCCGATGAACAAGAACCGGATAGAAGGCGTTGCTGAGCAGGGCGAGCGGGCAGAAATTCTGACACTCCCGCTGGCCGGACACCGACGTTACTCGCACGTCACGGCCATCCGCTGCGATGGCATCAACCCTGGGCTCTTGGGCATGCGCAAGGTCATCTCCGAAGATGCCCTGCGAAATGCCTTGAAGCGCATCCCGGAAGCCGAGGGGACGGCATGGCTGGATGGGCACCTGACCGAGAGTGTGGCGCCTTTGCTCAATGCGTCGTGGATACTCGACACGGACACCACCATCAAACCGCTCTACGGCCATCAGCAAGGTGCGGCTATCGGCTACAACCCGAGGAAACCGGGACGGCCGTCGCACGCCTATCACACCGACCTCATGGCCGGCCTGCGCCAAGTGCTGGGGGTCGAAGTTTGCCCTGGCAATGA
>JACDZI010000156.1 GCA_013426785.1 Rhodocyclaceae bacterium
GGACCCGAAGGAACTCAGCAACGTCGCCCGGTACATCCTCGCGCAATAAGCTTCAGTGATCCTGAATCACCTGCTGGAACCTTCTTTGGGATTCGGCAGGAGTTGGTAGCAGGCAGGCGCAACGCAGCAAATCATCGCTTATCAGGAAATGCAAATCATGCTTAACAGTAAGTTCACGAAGTGGGTTAGGGCAGTTATTTTCTGCCTGGCAGGCACCCTTGCCAGTGGGTGGGTTGCAGCCGCCAATTATCCAGCGGCAGCTCCCAATAAGCTTGATAACGCTACTTGTCAGACCTGCCACGAAAGTCATAAGCCCAAAATCAAAGTCCCCGGTGCCGACGATGAGGACCGTGAACTCTATGCGGTCGATACCGACAAATATGCCAAGAGTGCGCATGCCAAGATGGACTGCGTCTCCTGCCATACTGATATCGTCGACAGTAAGGCGAACCACAAGAAAGTGGCCGACGGACCCAAACCTCCGGAATGTGCCCAGTGCCACCTTGACTTGTGGAAAAAGGCCAAGAAGGAAAACAAGACCGCCGAGAAGCCGCGCCTTGGGGTTGTGGCTGACAACGTTGAGGCCTACAAGAACTCATTCCACGCACGCGAGAACAAGGATGAACCGGGCAAGCCCAACGCGATTTGCAGCGATTGCCACAATGTTCACACTTTCGACGTTCCGGTGCGTGGTAGCAAGGAACGCAAGGAATGGCATCTCAGCATCTCGGATACCTGCGGCAACAAGTGTCATGAGGATCAACTCGAGGAGTGGGCGGAAACCGTCCACGGCGTCGAAGCCATCGAGAAAAACAACCTGAAGACGGCTGTCTGTACCGACTGTCATACCAGCCACGACATCCTGAACAGTTCTTCGACCAAGGCCAAGCTGGACATCACCGCCTACTGCGGCGATTGTCACCTGGACTACAAGAATTCCTACAAGGAGTCCTACCACGGCAAGGTCAACACCCTCGGCTACCCCTATACCGCCAAATGTTTCGATTGCCACGGCAGCCACAAGATTCTCAAGTCGGATGATCCTGAATCCTCGGCGCACACCAGCAAGCGGCTGAAGACCTGCCAGACCTGTCACAGCGGCAAGAAGGACATCCCGCTCGCTACCCAGGGCTTCGTCACCTTCTACGCACACGCCAACAGCCACGACTTCGAGAAGTATCCGGCCATCTGGATCGCTACCAAAGCGATGGTCGGCATGCTGTTCGCCGTCTTCGCCTTTTTCTGGGGTCATTCCATCCTCTGGTACCGACGTGAAAATGCGGAGCGCAAGGCAGGCAAGACGGTTACGCACATTCGCACCGCTGACCTGCCGACCGAATATGCGACCAAGCATGTGCGGCGCTTCACGCCCGCCTGGATCATCATGCACTTGGTCTTTGCCATCAGCTTGATGGTGCTGGCCTTTACCGGCCTGGGCATCTCCTATCCCGAAGCCGGTTGGGCCAAAGCCATCATGTCGGCGTTGGGCAGCCCGAAGGCGGCCGCTTGGCTGCATCGGGTTTCTGCTTACACCATGATTACCATCTTCATCCTGCACCTGATCGGCCTGGTGGTGAATCTCTGGCGTAATCGTAAGACCTTCAAGTTCTTCGGCCCGGATTCGCTGGTGCCGAACTGGAAGGATCTGGACGACATGATCGGCATGTTCAAGTGGTTCTTCGGCAAGGGGCCGCGTCCGCAGGTCGAGCGCTGGGCCTACTGGGAGAAGTTTGACTACTGGGCGGTGTTCTGGGGTATTGCCGTCATCGGCGGTAGTGGCCTGATCCTGGCCTGGCCGCACGTCGTGGCGAACTTCCTCCCTGGTTGGGTGTTCAACATGGCTGCCATCATCCATGGCGAGGAGGCCATCCTTGCCACCGTCTTCCTCTTCACGGTTCATTTCTTCAACAACCACTTCCGTCCCGACAAGTTGCCGCCGCCGGATATCGTGATGTTTACCGGCACGCAGTCGCTGGAAGAGTTCCGCCACGAGCACCCGGCCCAGTACCAGCGCCTGATCGAGAGTGGTGAGTTGAAGAACTACCTGGTTGAGGCGCCGTCCAAGCCCTTTACGCTGGCCTCCAAGATTCTGGGACTGGTGCTGATTGCCTGCGGCATAGGCCTGGTACTGTTGATTCCTATCGGCCTGCTGAGTCGCTAGTCATCGGTTGTCAGCCTGCGTCGTGGCGAGTGCCACGGCGCGGGAAGTCGGCGCTGAAGGATGGGTAACTTGTTTGATCGTTGCCGTCCTGCCAGCGCCGACTTTTTTCGTCGGGCTATCTGAAGGACAGCCTTGGATGTCGCGAGGTAGCGACCGCAGGCAACTGGAGGTGGTAAGCTGATCACCGCAATATTGCAGTGGCGCCCTCAGCACGAATCGAACGTGCGACCCCCTTCTTAGGAGGAAGGTGCTCTATCCACTGAGCTATGAGGGCTAGAATTTTCTGCACAAGAAACCGCTTAACCATGCGGTTTTTCAGGCAGACCAGCAGCAATTTTACCCGCTATGGTTGCAATTTGGTTGCAACGGGAATTTTCGCGGGGGTAAAAATGGCATCGATTTCGCAGCGCAGCAACGGGTCCTGGCAGGCAGTTGTCCGACGCAAAGGGCAGCCTCTACAGAGTAAGGTCTTTTCGCGCCGCGCGGATGCTGCGGCGTGGGCACGCGAGGTCGAGACCGAGATGCAGCGTGGGTCTTTCGTGTCGTCCAGTCTCGCGCAGCGCACGACGTTCGAGGATCTGGCCAAGGATTTTGAGCGTGACTATGCGCCTGTCATTGATCGCCATAAAGGAGCCACCGAAGATCGGCGTAATGGCGCCAC
>JACDZI010000157.1 GCA_013426785.1 Rhodocyclaceae bacterium
GACAGGTCCTGGTTCCCCGCCGCAATCTCCTTCGCCGCCGTGTTGATCGCGTCCGCTACCTCCTTGATTTGGTAGACGACCTGCCTGAGGCGGGAGACGGTGGTGTTCGCATCGCTCTGTAGTTTGCCGAAGGTGCCCTGGTAATCGCCGTCGATGCGCTGGGTCAGATCACCTTTGGCGAGGGCATCCAGAATTCGCGACACTTCACCGAGGCCTTTGTCGCAAACTGCCATCAGCCGGTTCAATCCTTCAACCATCTCGCGAAATTCGTGCTGGAACTGTTCAGCTTCACCGCGTGCCGTAAAGTTGCCCGCCACTGCCGCTTCGACCAGCCCCTTGATTTGACCGTTGATAGATTGCAGGCTGGTCTTCACGCTACGGATTGCTTCAGTGATCTGCGCTTTCTTGCCTGGCAGTTGTTCCATGTCGATCGACAGGTCACCCATGGCATAGCGTTTGACAACTTCGACGACCCGCATTTTCATGGCGATGTGCGACTGCACCAGTTCGTTCATCGACTTCGCCATCTGCCCGTAAACGCCCGAAAACCGGGATGCATCGATCTGGTGGTCGATCATCCCCAACTCGTGCTGGCGGGCGTTCTCCGCCTGCGCCTCGACGAAACCCTTGAATGTACCGACCATGGTTTTCATCTTGGCGAGCAGGCTGTCAGTATCGCCTGCCCATAGCTCAATCTCGGTCATTTCCCCGACCGCCATCTTGCTGGCGACTTCAGCCGCGTAGGCTGGCTCGCCGCCAAGTTGCCGCATGATGCTGCCGATGATCCGCCAAGCGACGAAGGAGGCAATGCCGATCAAAATCAGGATGGCCGCGACCGACAGCATAGTCCGCATCCGGATGGTGTCGGCCGCTTCCTGCTCGACGGCGGTCGCGTTGGCGGTGCTTACCTTGACCAGTTCATCGACAGCAGCCCGATGGGCGAGGTATTTCGCATCGATCTCGATGCGGGCCGCGTCGGCGGTGACCGGGTCGCCCTGCTCCAGGGCAGGGATGAATTTCTGCTGCTGGATCTCGAGCATCTGTTTGCCGGGTTGGTAGGCCTTATCTAGCAACAGGGTCTTGGCTTCGCTGTCGGGCAATTCCTTGGCCCAGTAGTCGTGCCGGTCATCGAAATCTTTGGCCAATGAGCGTGCCTTGGCGATCAATCCGGGCAGATCCCTCCTGTCGGCCCCTGACATCTGCAGGGTCACCAGGTAGGACTCGATCAGATATTCCGGCGGGGGTAGGATGTCGGCCAGTAGGTCTTTTTGCTGCACAATCGAGGCATAGATAGGACCATTGACCTTCACACGGCTCAAGGTATTAAACGACAACAAGGCCAACAACAGAATCGACGCAATGAACATTACGCTCAGCAGGATCAGGCGTTGTTTCAAGGTCATTGATTTCTCCATTGTCAGATTCGGCTAGCGGGCATTGAACTGGTTAGCTAGGTGTCTCAGTTTTTCTGCCAGGTCACCGACTTGGATTGCGATCAGGGCAGAGTGGCGTGCGGTTTGTGCGTCGATTTCGGCAGTTGAGGACACTTGCTCCATGTTCCGGGCAATATCGCGCGTGGCGGTACTGCTCTGCACCAGCGAATCGTTGATCTGCTGTACCGCTTCGATTGTCTGATTGACGGTTAGCTCGACAGACCTAGTTATCTCTCGCGCTTCTGCTGCACAGCTCGATCCTGCCCTGACCTGCCGACTGCTGAACGCAACCTCTTCAGCTACTGATCGACTCACATGCTGAATACGCTGCACCATCTCAGTAATTTCATGGGTGGAGTTACTGGTGCGCTCGGCCAATTTGCGCACTTCGTCGGCAACCACGGCAAATCCGCGACCTTGCTCGCCGGTACGCGCCGCCTCGATCGCCGCATTCAAGGCCAACAGGTTCGTCTGGTCAGCAATCTCCTTGATGACTAGCACCACCCGGCTGATTTCTTCCGACATCGTGGCAAGCTCGGTGATGCGTTGCTCCGAATCAGCTACGACCCGTGCGGCCCCACCAATTTGTTCGGCGACCCGAAGGCTGGTATGCGCACTATCACGGGTCGCATGGGCAGAGGCGTCCGTCGTCTCCAGCGCATTGTGGGCGTTGTTACTCATTTCTTCAGTGGATACCGACAACTCTTCAATGGCCGCAGCGACGCTTGCAATCGCGCCAGATTGATTTTCGGCAGCCTGCACCGTCGCGGAACTGGCCACCAACAGTTCCTGGCTGCAAGTATACAGCGCATCTGCGGTCTGATGGATCAGGGCGATGGCCTCATGCTAACGGTTGCGCAACATGGCGACCCGCGTCAGGATCGCCCCGAATTCATCGTGCCCCCCGGCACGAATCACTTCTGAAAGGTTGCCGCCAGCAACCGTCGAGACGATCGACTCGGTTTGGCGCGCCTGCCGAGCAATCCGAGCCAGCAGGACCCCGGCGCGCAAGATGCCGAGAATGACTGCGGAGAAGGCAATGATCAGGCTGCGTTGAAACGACGATTCCGACACAGATTTTAGTTCTGCCAGAAGTTTCGGGGTCTCTTCGTCGAGGCGCTTGATTTTCTCAAGCAGCATATCCCGCATTTCCCGCCATTTCGGAGTTTCGGCTTTATTGAGATGGGTGACCGCCTCTTCGGCCTCTGGCGACAATGCTGACGAACTCATCTAGTCCTGCCTGAAGATCAGCCTCAATTCATTGACCTCCACTGAAACCCGGATGCCACAGACAGATTGGGTCACTCATCACTGCTGTCCGGTTAAAACTCGAACAGATTCAATTGGTTGTTGATGGTGA
>JACDZI010000158.1 GCA_013426785.1 Rhodocyclaceae bacterium
CATGACAATGAAATCGTTCACTCCAATCAACACTTATTCAGTGTTTCCTTAGGCCAGAATCTTCAACTATCTTTGTCCGCCAAGAAGAGCCTTGCTTCTGACCTTCGGCAAGGTCGGCCAAGACCCCGTAGGCCGCACCGGCTAGCGTTCTTATGGCTAGAGGATCGCCATCGGTCAAGAGAAGTCCGATCGCGACATCGAGCTGTCTGACGGCCGCATCGGGCTTAGAGCAAGCGACTCTCATGACGCCCAACGTTCGAGCTAAGCCGGACCCAACGGCGAGCCACCAGGCCCAAGCCACGGAAAATGTACACCGTACCCGTGGCTTGGGCCTGGTGGCTCGCCGTTGGGGCTCGGCTTGAGCGAGGGGTTAGGCCTCACTGCGCGCGACATGCCTAAGTTGACTGCTTCATGGCGGTAACCTCAATCTCTATCTTCATGCGCGGGTCAAGCAGTTTGGCTGAGATCATCATGGCTGCGGGGCGAACGCTTCCGAGGTACTTCTTCAGGACTGGCCAACAGAGTTCAAAGTCCTCGCCGTTCGGTAGTACGTAGGTCACCCGGACGGTGTCTTCGAGACTAGCGCCTGCTTTGCGCAGCGCTTGATCGATGTTCTTCAGGCACTGCTCGGCTTGCGCGGCTACGCCTTCTTCAATGGTCATCGTTTCGTAGTTGAAACCTGTCGTACCGGAGACGAAGACAAACGGTCCTTGGGCTACTGCACGTGAGTAGCCGATCTGCTCTTCAAAGATTGATCCGGAGCTGATGAGTTGGCGATTCATGGTTCTGATAAGAGTGGATGTAGGAGCGGGGGCTTTGTGAGGCCCATCGTAGAAGTCACCGGCGCTGCGCGGCTTTATCGCGCAGCGTCCGTGTGGACTGCCGGGTTGGGCGATACATGGCTCATCTACGCAGAATAGCAATAAGACCGAGCACAAACGTTACTCCAATGACAATTTCGCCAATAATCTGATTGTTAAAAACTGGCGTTTGGAAAAATAAAGGCACGACTTGACTTAGAGCGGTAATAAACAATAACGCTTCTATGGTTCGTTGGTACTTTAAGGAAGTCTTTTCGCGTTGCTGGTGAATATATTTATCCAATAGATCGACCTTGTCTTTAAGACGATCGATTTCACCAGCGACCTTGCTCGTCTTGATTAACTCATCAAAAACGGTACTTGCCCGCGAGGACAAAGTGGAAGCCAACACACTCTTCGCGTCATCCAGCGAGTTGACAAATGACCAATAGAACCTGCTGAGATCTGTAGTCTTCAAACTATTGCTGAAAATGGCATCGGAAAAATTGCTCGTTGTGTAGCAGCGATTCCAAACAAGCTGCAATCTAACCTCTAGTGAGACAAGCATATCCTTGGTATCGCTAACAAGGTCAGGAGATTCCACGACAGAAACCAATGTCGCCCACGTAACATATAGCTCGGCATTGGCAGAAATATCTCGATCTACAACCAGATCAAGAAAGCTTCCCTTCGTTGCTATAACTAAATTGCGTCTTTTGGCCTCAGTACATGGCTTCATGTCATCCATGCCAACAATTGACGGCTCTGCAAGGATCTTGATTAACCGTCGATCATCTGGGTTCAGCCTCTCGGTGCTTTCAAGCACGTAAAAACCAAATACATAATTGATGCTCGGTTCCGGAAAATCGTTGTTATCAACCGATGATTTCGCAGCGTCGAGCAGCATCTTGAGCCAACGTTGCTTTTCGACAGCAATCAGGTCATTGTGTCTGTTTGCTCGGTCAGCTAGTTCCTCGATAATTGTCTGCTCAGAAAGAACCCAGTTATCCGTGCCTTCCGCGATTACAATTGCTCCACCAGAGCCGTCAAAGAAGATTTCACCGAGAGGCCCCACAGCAGGGAGGGTATATATAGCTGGTAAGTCGTCAGCGATTTGGAAAAATGTCGGATACTCATCCTTCGTAGAGCGACTCAGATATCGAGCCCACGTAGTCTCAACTTTGGTGCGCCTTTCTCGAGTGAAAAATTCGAAAGGTATAACGTAATACCTAGAAAGTCGAATTGTCATATCACCTGCGACTTTCCGATAAATCTCTTCAATGTGCTTAAAGCATTATTGTGGGCGATTTCACCAGCATGGCTTGCGCATAGACTGGCCAACACAACCGGCTCTATGTCATTTTCAAAAAGATCAACTGCGCATTTTGTGACACAAATATCTGTATCGATCCCGCAGATATGAATCTTTGTGATTTCTCGGTCGGCTATCCACTTGAGGAAATCTTTAGAAACGCAAGAATATATTGACTTATCAATGATAAGTGCATCTGTTTTGGCGTAAAACGCCAATGCAGTATCAGCGCTACCGGGAGCGAATCTCTTCCATTGGATTAGCTTCCTGAAGAATGAATTCTCTGGATTAAAAAAGCGAGTTGCAGCTACGTACTTATATTCTTGTTGTGCGATTTCGACTAGTGCGGGGATATGCTTTGTTGATTTGTTGATGAACCCAATCTGAACATCAACAATCAGCAAACAAGCTTTTTCTTTGTTTAGAGATGTGTACATTTCTTTCTGACCTGTTTAGGTTGATTGATAGGTTGGGCAGGGCCACTGCAATGCCAATTTGTGACTGCGCTAGCAACAAGATTTCCCCCTACACCGGCACTGAAAATTAAGATGAAATCTTTTACATAATCTCGTAGAGAAAGCCAATTCTGGACGGATTGATTGGTGAAATGTCTCACTGCTGTCCGGTTAAAACTCGAACAGATTCAATTGGTTGTTGATGGTGACAC
>JACDZI010000159.1 GCA_013426785.1 Rhodocyclaceae bacterium
TGTTGCGATGGGAGATTTACGAGCAGAAATCATGCCTACTGAAATAGGCTCTTAAAACCTTAGCTTTGGTCGGGGTGAGAGGATTCGAACCTCCGACTCCTGCGTCCCGAACGGTTATTAGAATACATCAACCACAACATTCTTGGCAATATTTGCTATGCTTTGGGACAAATCCGGGACAGTTGAGCGTCTCATATGGTTATTCTGACAATCCTTCACATATGGCAACTATCGTAGCACGCGAAGATCGTTGGCAGGCCAAGGTCCGGCGGGACGGCTATCCGCCCATGAGCAAGACCTTCGCCAAGCGCGCCGATGCCGAGGCTTGGGCGCGCGCCCAGGAAGCCGAAATGGATCGCGGTGCCTGGCGTGATCGGTCCAGCGCCGACAGCACCACGCTCTACAAGCTGCTGGAACGCTATGCCAAGGAAGTCGCCCCGACCAAGCGCGGTGCCGATGTTGAAAAGCTGCGCATTGCCACCCTGATGAAAGACAGCCTGGCTCGGCACAAGCTCTCGGCGATTTCTCCCCTGGTGTTGTCGGAATGGAGAGATCGCCGCCTCGCAGCGGGATGCGTCGGTGCAACGGTACGCCGCGAACTCGACATCATCTCGGCGGTGATGAATTGGGCGCGGCGAGAGCTCATGATCGCTGTCGAAAATCCGGTCTCCGGAATCCGCCGGCCCCCTCCTTCTCGGGCCAGAGATCGCCGATTCGAGGATGACGAACACACCCGCCTGCTGGCCGCGCTGGAGGACCACGCCGGCGACGAGGAAAGAGAGGATGGCAAGAAATACCGTCAGGGCACCCGCAACATCTGGATCAAGCCCATCGTTCTGTTCGCCATCGAAACTGCCATGCGCCGCGGCGAACTGCTTGCGCTGTCGTGGAAAAACATCAATCTGAAGAAGCAGACCGCCTTTCTGCCCGATACGAAAAATGGCGAGACGCGTACCGTTCCCCTGTCATCCAGGGCCGTTGCGATTCTTGGGTCACTACCCTATTGCCCGGTCGATGGAAAAGTTTTTCCGGTAACCCCGAATGCCCTCAAGCTCGCATTCGACCGGGCAACTACGCGGGCCAAACTCACGAACTTCCATTTTCATGATCTTCGCCACGAAGCAACATCTCGGATTGCTGAAAAGCTACCCAATGTCATCGAGCTAGCATCTGTAACCGGCCACAAAGATTTGCGGATGCTCAAGCGCTACTACCACCCCCGCGCCGAAGATTTGGCGAAGAAGCTGGGCTAGAAAACGTTATTGCTTTTTGTGCATTGTTCGCACAAAATGCAAGAATGCTGAATCGAAGACTAGCACCCTTACTCGCCAGCCGCCTGCAACATCAGCCTGCCGTTGCCATTCTCGGCCCACGCCAGGTGGGGAAGACTACCTTGGCCCGCGAGATCGCCGCCAGTTCTCCCAACGCTATTTTCCTGGACCTCGAACTCGAGGCTAATCGTGCCCAACTGGCGCGGGCCGACCTGTTTTTTCCGCGTCATCGCGATCAAATGGTGGTTCTCGATGAAGTGCAAACCGTTCCCGACCTCTTCGCCAAGCTGCGCCCCGAGATTGATGCCGACCGGCGTGCAGGACGCTTCCTGTTGCTCGGCTCGGCAAGCGGCGCTTTGCTGCGCCAATCGGCCGAATCTCTGGCAGGGCGCATTGCCGATCTCGAACTCACCCCTTTTCTGCTTGAGGAACTGGCCGCCGCGACTGTTGCCAACTCGACGGCTCAGGCAGCATTACTCTGGTTGCGCGGCGGATTTCCGCGTAATTTCCTGGCGGTGGATGATGCCGAATCCTTTGCTTGGCGTACCGACTTTATCGAAACCTTTCTCGCCCGCGATCTTCCGCAACTCGGGATTACCATTCCTGCCGAGACGCTTCGCCGTTTTTGGCGCATGTGTGCTCACCTGCACGGTCAGTTGTTCAATGCTTCGCAGTTAGGTGCAGCCTTGGGTGGTGTCGCTCACACGACGGTAGGGCGCTACCTCGACCTGCTGGTCGATGCATTGATGCTGCGGCGCTTGCCACCCTATCTGGCCAACGTCGGCAAGCGTCTGGTGAAATCGCCCAAGGTGTATGTCCGCGACAGTGGCATTTTGCATGCGCTGCTCGGTATCCGTACCCTCGATGATCTGAACGGCCACCCGGTGGCCGGGCTGTCTTGGGAAGGCTTTGTCATCGAGCAGATTCTCGCCACCCTGCCGCCGCTGACAACGGCCGGTTTTTACCGTACTGCTGCCGGAGCGGAACTGGATTTGGTGGTCGAACAAGGCGGCAAGCGTATCGGTTTTGAAATCAAGCTATCGACCGCACCGACTGTCTCACGTGGATTCTGGAACGCCTGCGAAGATCTGGGTGTCTCCCGCGCGTATGTGGTTGCCCCCGTCCGAGAACCCTACCCCTTGGCAGAGAACGTGGAAGTCATTTCACCCCTGATGCTTGATAGTCTTCGATGAGTGAGAACGTGTCAGCAGTTGTGTCATCGAAGACCCCGTTGAATATCCGCATCCGTGAATGGTGAACTCACACTCTGTGCCCACTTCTGCCGGTCGCGCAGTTAGTAGTTCAGCGGTAGGTATCCAAGTGGAGCAGTCGTCCGACACGGCCACTCTCGGCCAGCACCTCGGGCAAAGCGGATTTCCCACTACTAGGGAAACACTGAATAAGTGTTGATTGGAGTGAACGATTTCATTGTCATGCT
>JACDZI010000160.1 GCA_013426785.1 Rhodocyclaceae bacterium
ACGAGACGCCGGTACGGCAGCTTGATCCGGGTAGTGGCAAGACGCATCGAGCCTAATGGTGGCGGTACGGCAAAGGCGATCGATTACAGTCTCAAGCGCTGGCCGGCGCTCAGTCGCTACGCCACCGATGGTGCCCTACCGATCGACAACAACCCGGTGGAAAATGCGATCCGCCCGGTCTGCCTGGGCAAGAAGAACTGGCTCTTCACCGGCTCCGAGCGCGCCGGCCAGCGTGCCGCCGCGATTCAGAGCTTGCTCGCTACCGCACAGTTCAACGGCCTCGATCCGGCGGCCTGGCTGCGCGATACCCTCGAAAAACTTCCCACCTGCCTCAACCGTAATATCGATGCCCTTCTGCCACTTCACCAAACCCCATAACACTCTCGCCTGCCTCTTGTCGACGAGGTACGGCTGAACGCTTACTGTGCAACTCCAGGCTGCAATAGGCCGCATCCATCACGTCGTAAAGGCTGGTGACACGCTGCTGGCTGATCAGCGACAGCGGAATCGCTGCACGGCTATCGTGCAGCGACGCGGAAGACAACAGCGCGGCGATCGGTACGCCGCAGTCGACGGTGTCGAGATGCAACTTATAAGATTAGGCATCCTTCTATGGACAAGGGTGTTAACGGCCAGAGGGAATGCAAATTGAGTGCCGATTCTGCGGCGATCAGGTCAGATCGGCCGGCGTATTCAGGTTACGGAAAGGCGCAGGATCCGGGAACGGGACCTCGATGGCGCCCTGTTGCCGGCACCAGTCAGCGACTTTGCGATTTCCGGCAGCAAGATAGGTCGTCAGCACCGGCAACAATGATCGATGACAAAGCTGGAAGGTCGGTTGCAGCCTGTCTGGAGTGACGGCAAGAGCAAGGGAGACATTGCGTTGTTCTGCCGCCGAAAGTAGTTTGACGACCAGATCGCCGGGCAGGGCAGGGCAGTCACAGGGGCAGGTCACCAGCCAGTCGGTAGTACAGGTGGCCAGACCAGCGGCAAGACCTGCCAAAGGGCCGGGAAAATCGGAAAAATTATCGGCGATCACCGCATGACCTAAGGTGAGATAGGCGTCGAGATTCCGGTTCGCACTGATCAATAGCACGAAAACCTGCGGCGCAAGACGATCAATGACATGGGTGATCAGCGGCCGGCCCCGGTAAGGCAATAGTCCCTTGTCGGCCCCGCCCATGCGCCGCCCAGCGCCGCCAGCGAGAATAAGGCCGGTAACCTGCTGATCAGCCACCGATGTAGGACATCTCGATTTTTTTCAGGGTGGGTGTCGCCGCTACGCGCAGTAGAGAGTAGCGATTCTGCCGCGACTGCCAGATGCCGGCGATGGCCGCGTCGAGTTCGTTGTCATTGGACCCGCCGCGCAGCAGGTCGCGCAGATCATGTCCCTCCGTCGCGAACAGGCAGGTGTAGAGTTTGCCCTCGGTGGACAGACGGATGCGCGTGCAGGAATTGCAGAAGGCTTGCGTTACCGAGGAAATCACGCCGATCTCGCCGGTACCGTCCTGGTAGCGCCAGCGCGCGGCGACTTCACCGGGATAGTTGGCGTCGATCGGTTCGAGCGGGAACTCGGCACCGATGATGCGCAACACTTCGGCGGAGGGCACCACTTCATCGAGCTTCCAGCCATTGCTGCTGCCGGCATCCATGTACTCGATGAAGCGCAGGATGTGGCCGCTGCCGCGAAAATGTCGGACCAGGGGCAGGATTTCGTGGTCATTGGTGCCACGCTTCACCACCATGTTGATCTTGATTGGAGCCAGACCAGCCGCGTTGGCGACCTCTATTCCTTCGAACACTTTCGCTACGGAACAGCCCGCATCGTTCATTTGTTTGAACACAGTATCGTCAAGTGCGTCGAGGCTGACCGTGACGCGCTGCAGGCCGGCGGAATGCAAGGCGGCGGCTTTTTGGGCGAGCAGGGCACCGTTGGTGGTCAGGGTCAGTTCCACGCCGGGAATGGCGGCGAGCAGTTCGATCAGCTTTTCGATGCCATGGCGTAATAGCGGTTCGCCCCCGGTCAGGCGTATCTTGCTGACCCCGCGCGCTGCAAACAGTTGGGCGATGCGGGTAATTTCCTCAAACGACAGAAGATCAGTGCGCGGCAGGAAGGGGTAGTCGCGCCCGAAAACCGTCTTCGGCATGCAATAGACACAACGGAAATTGCAATGGTCGGTTACCGAGATGCGCAGGTCGCGCACCGGACGACCGAGGGAATCCAGAAGCGGGGGGAGGGGAGTCACGCCGTCATTATAAGGAAGCGCCAGCGCCAAAAAGTCGGCGCTGGCGGGACGGCTTCAATTCATCAACTTACTTGGCGATGCCGTGCTCGTAGCAAAGGCCACCCGTGATTTCGAGCGTGGTGGTGGCATTGATCGCCTCGTTTTCGACGCAATGGCCGATCAGCCTGGCGATTTCTTCCGGTTCGACCAGACGGCCCAGATGCACGTCGGCAAGAATCGCCTTCAGCGCGTCCTGGTTCATGCCGGTAAGCATCGGCGTGGCGGTATAGCCGGGGGCGATGCCGACACAGCGGATGTTCTTGATGCCGCGCATCATGAACTCGCCAACGATGATCTTCGGCATCAGCGTATCGGCGACCTTGGCCGACGAGTAGTTGATCTGGCCGATCTGACCGACCTTGATATGGAAACACTGAATAAGTGTTGATTGGAGTGAACGATTTCATTGTCATGCTGTCAG
>JACDZI010000161.1 GCA_013426785.1 Rhodocyclaceae bacterium
GCCTGCGGCATCATCACTTGGCGTGCAACTGGCCTACTGAAATAGGCTCTTAGTGAAGATGAATTTGAAAAATCCGACTTCGTCAAACTTCGCCTCATGCCCAAACAACTTCGCCCGCCACCCGAATATCAGCCAAGCGAAGCAGAGCAAGAGCGCATCCGGCGAGATTTACTAACGAAAAGTGGGGGCTAAGGACGGAGTGTTTGAATGCACTCAAGGGCGCTACCGCCGTCAACTGGTCTCGCTCACCGCCGAGAACATCAAGAACCTCGCCGGCCACATCAGCGGCCAGGAGACGTTGCTCTCCGCCCGCCAGGACATCCAGAGCCTCGGCGGCACCATCGAGGCCCGTGACCGACTTGTTGCCGATGCCGGGCGCAACCTCACCGTGGCCAGCAGCCCCGTCGATCTGGATCTGCGCTATAGCGGCAAGGGCGGCAGCGCCACCCTGCTGAAGACGGTGGTCGACCGGGTGGCCGGGCTCTACGTCACCGGCCCTGGCGGCACCCTGATCGCCAGCGCCGGCAACGACCTCAATCTGCTCGGGGCCGTAATCGTCAACAACGCTGCCGGGACCGGCAGCGGATCTGGCACGACCACCCTTGTTGCCAACCACAACTTCAACCTCGGCACCGTTACCGAAAGCAGCAACACCGTGGCCACCGGCCGGAAATCCCGGCGTAGCGAAGTTATCTGATCAAGTGGATCTGACATGCTCAAAGCCTCCAGCGCCACCGTAGCAGAACACATTGGCGATGAGTTTCAAATTACGTCCTTTTTGGATCGATTTCGGAATTCCGGCTGGGCGTTTGCAAGCTGTAATTGTCGATACTCCTCAATAGCCAGGAATCGATAATGAATGATCCAACAATCCTCAAACGACTTATTCGCCGCGATGAGCTGCTGAAGCTAATTCCGATGTCCGACGCCACGATCTACCAGTTAGAAAAGGCAGGCAAGTTTCCCAAGCGATTTCACCTCACTCCTCGATGCGCCGTATGGGATCTCGAAGAAATCGAAACTTGGATCGCGGAGCGCAGAGCTGCACTGATCAAACCAGCACCGCCGCCGAATGTTCGTCAGCGCAAATTCAGGCCGGTTCGTTGAGGTACGGCGCGGACTCAAGCAGCAAACCGAGGGGCGCAGCTCAAGCGGCTGCCCGATTTACAACCGGGATAACGCTTGTACCCGCAATCCATCCATCAACCATGTCCGCCCACTGCTGAAGCATGTCTTTCCTCTGCTCAGCGTATTCCGCTTTGTTATAGATAGCGCGAACACCCTTCTGCTCGTGAGCAAGACATTTTTCAATCCAATCGGTGTTGAAACCAGCCTCATGCAGAAGCGTCGACGCGGTTCGACGAAGATCGTGAACGGTGAAGTCTTCCAGCAGTAGATCTTTCTCCTTGGCCTGCCCGACAGTAACGGTAATCACACGGTTCAATGTGTTGTTGGACATACCTTTGTCACCTTCATACCGAGATGGCAGCAAAAATTTGGATCCACCAGCACAAGTCTTCAAGGCGATCATGATGTCCATGGCTTGCTGAGACAGATAGACAACATGCGCACGCCTAGCTTTCATCCGTACCGCAGGTATGGTCCATTTTGCGCCAACAAAATCAACCTCATCCCAAGTTGCATTCAGAAGCTCCCCTTTCCGTACCATGGTCAGCAACACGAGCCGGAGAGCAAGCCTGATGGTAGGCAGGGTCGGAACGCGATCCAGCTCCTGGAAGAAGATCTTGATCTCATCCGGTGACAATGCACGATCTTTCGGCTTGAAGGTGGCAATCGCAGATGCTTTTACGTCATCGGCCGGATTTGGGACCTTGTGACCACGCTCGATAGCGAAACGGAAAACCTGGCTGACGATTTCCCGAACATGGACTGCTGTAGCTGGAGCGTTTCGGCTGGTTTTGATTTTCTCGCAATGCGCCCGAAGATCCTCTGAAGTAATTTCCTTCAATAGCCGGCGACCAAAGATAGGCGTGATATCGCGGTCAACGATGCTCTTCCGCATGGCCTTGGTACTTTCGGCCATTCGATTATCGTTAAGCCAGAGATTCGTAAATTCGCCAAACGTCTTGGCCTCTTTCGTCTTTTGAAGAGCCCGCTGCTTTTCCTTTGCAGGCGACTTTCCAGACGCTATTTCCTTCTTGGCCGCGATCAGACGTTCTCTCGCCTCGCTCAGGCTAATGCCATCGGGTCCGTACTGCCCGAGGACGACAGTCTCTCTTCGACCATTCAGCCGATAGTCAAGCCTGAAAGAGACGACCCCGGAGGGGGTAACGGCAACGTAGAGCCCATCCCGATCCACCATTTTGTAGAGCTTCTCGGCGGGCTTGAGGTTCTTTATCTGGGTATCAGTAAGCATGGGGTACCTATCCCGGGTTCTTCCGATACCGTCAGCGGCAAACTTCCATTATTTGCCTTGAAACCCGCATGAATGCTAGGTTTTTATACTTGCGATACCGTCAACCCGACGTTTTCAAAGTGACGGTATTCATCATACGAGTGTCTCGCCAAAATGCCAATACCGCCACGGATACCGTCTCCAGAATCTACCTACCCCTAATAGTCACCAATAGTAGATAAAAGAAAACCCATTGTTTTATCAATGGGTTGTCTCGTTTTTTCAATAGGTAGGCGCGCTCAAAATCCAAGTGCAACATAATCGGGAGAGAATGTTGCATGGGAAGA
>JACDZI010000036.1 GCA_013426785.1 Rhodocyclaceae bacterium
GCCCGGTGGTGTGGGAGGGGATCGGTCAGGTATCCTGACCGCCCCTATCCCGATTTAGTGGCTGAGGATCTTGGAAAGGAACAATTGCGCCCGTTCCGAGCGTGGGGTGCCGAAAAACTCGTCCTTGGTCGCGTCTTCGACGATCCGGCCCTGAT
The DNA here is from genome assembly GCA_013426785.1 of Rhodocyclaceae bacterium. Classification (GTDB taxonomy): domain Bacteria; phylum Pseudomonadota; class Gammaproteobacteria; order Burkholderiales; family Rhodocyclaceae; genus Sulfuricystis. Next base: position 156 of record JACDZI010000036.1, read on the forward strand.
CCATGAAGATGACGCGATCCGCGACCTTGCGGGCGAAACCCATCTCATGGCTGACCACCATCATCGTCATGCCCTCGTTGGCCAGTTCAACCATCACATCTAGTACTTCGTTGATCATTTCCGGATCAAGGGCCGAGGTCGGTTCGTCGAACAGCATGCAGATCGGGTCCATCGCCAAGGCGCGAGCAATGGCAACGCGCTGCTGCTGACCACCGGAAAGTTGCCCCGGGAACTTCTCGGCCTGTGACCTGAGGCCGACACGATCAAGCAACTTGAGCCCGCGTTCATGCGCTTCGTCACGACTGCGACCAAGAACCTTGGTCTGGCCGATGGCCAGATTTTCCGTAATCGTCATGTGCGGGAAAAGCTCGAAATGCTGGAACACCATGCCGACATGCGCACGCAACTTCGGGAGATTTGTTTTCGGATCACCAACCGAGATGCCATTGACGGTCACGTCACCCTTTTGGAACGGTTCGAGGCCATTGACGCACTTGATCAGCGTGGATTTACCAGAACCCGAGGGGCCGCAAACCACCACGACCTCACCCTTCTGTATTTGTGTGCTGCAGTCTGTCAGAACCTGAAACTGGCCATACCACTTGCTGATGCTGTTAATTTCGATCATGAGGAATCACCGAATGATGGAGATGCGTGACTGCAAGCGCTTCACCAGGGTCGAAAGAGAAAAGCTGATGACAAAGTACAGTAATGCGGCAACCAGATAGGTCTCGACCGGACGGTTGAAATTCTTGCCGACGATTTCAAACCCCTTCAGCATGTCGTAGGCACCGATCGCATAGACGAGAGACGTGTCCTGAAACAGGATGATCGTCTGGGTCAGCAACACGGGCAGCATGTTGCGAAAGGCTTGCGGCAAAACGACGATGCGCATTGTCTGGCTATAGTTCATCCCGATGGCGTAGCCGGCGGCGACTTGTCCCCGCGGAATGCTCTGGATGCCGGCGCGCATGATTTCAGAATAGTAGGCGGCTTCGAAAAGCGTGAAGGTAATTATTGCCGACATCTCCGCGCCCAATGGGCGGCCCGTTACCAGCGGGATAAGCAAAAAGAACCAGAGAATGACCATGACGAGCGGGATGCTGCGCATGGTGTTGACGTAAGCAGCAGCGGGCATCACCAGCCAGGTTCTTCCCGAAAGGCGCATCAGCGCGAGCAGGGTGCCGAGGAAGATGCCGCCGAGCATCGCGATCAGCGTCAATTGCAAGGAAAAGATGAAGCCCTTGACGACATAGCCGGACAAAACTGCCGGGGTCAGGAAGGCAAAATCGAGGTTCAGCATCATTTGCTGCCCCCGATCATGCCGGGAACTTGCATCCGATTTTCAACGGCATGCATGATGCGGTTGATGGAGAACGCAGAAATGAAATACAGGCCGGTGACCGCGAGATAGATTTCGATACCGCGCGCGGTTTCCTCCTGTGCCTGCAAGGCGAACATGGTGAGCTCTGAAATACTGACTGCGAAGGCGACCGCCGAATTCTTGATGATGTTCATCGATTCGCTGGTCAGTGGCGGGATGACGATGCGAAACGCCATCGGCAGCAGAACGTAGCGATAAGTTTGTGGCAGGGTGAAACCGATGGCAAGTCCCGCCATGCGTTGCCCGCGCGGCAGGGACATGATGCCTGCCCGTACTTGTTCGGATATGCGCGCTGAAGTGAATAGTCCCAGCCCCATTACGACGAGGAGAAAACTCGGAACCTCACGTAGCGGTGGAATCAGGGAGGGTACGACGTGATACCAAAGAAAGATCTGCACCAGTAGCGGGATATTGCGGAACAACTCCGTCCACGCATTCCCTAGCAGTACGAGGCCACGACTCGGGGTTGTGCGCAGGATGCCCATGATGGAGCCGAACAGCAGGGCTACGATCAGCGATAGCAGGGCGACCGACAGTGTCCAGCCCCACGCCGATATCAGCCAGTCGAGATAAGTGATCTCACCGCCGTTGCCGAAGCAGCGCGGCATGACTTCACCGTCGATGGTATTCCTGCAAAAGACCTGCCAATCCCAATTCAAGCTAGTTTCTCCCAATCGGCCAAGAGCCTAAAAAAAGAAGGCGCGGGGTAGTCTTACCTCCGCGCCTCCCTCAGCCTGCACCGAAGCAAGCGCTTATTTCTTGGTGTAGTCTTCCATCGGCTTGTCGTTGGGGCTGGCCCAGGCTGCCTTGGTGGCTTCCGAGGCGGGCAAGCCGATCGGCTTGTTCGCCGGCGGGATCGGCTGAATGAAGTACTTGTCGTAGATCTTGGCGATCTCGCCGGACTTCATCATCGCACCGAGGCTGTCATCCACGGCCTTCTTGAAGGCGGGATCATCCTTGCGGAGCATGATCGCGATCGGCTCGACGGAAAGAACTTCGCCGACAATCTTGAAGTCGGCGGGATTTTTCGACTTGGCAATGTTGCCTGCAAGAATCTGGCCGTCCATCACGAAGGCGTCGGCACGGCCGGATTCGAGCAGCAGGAAGCTGTCGGCGTGATCCTTGCCATACACTTCCTTGAAATCGACGCCGGCTGAGCGTTCGTGCTTGCGGATATGTTGAACAGAGGTGGTGCCGGTCGTCGTGGCGACGCTCCGGTTTTTGAGATCAGCAATCGAGTTGATGCCGGAGTTGGCCTTGACGGCGATGCGTACTTCCTCGACATAGGTCGTGTTCGCGAACGACACGTCCTTCTGGCGGGCGGCATTGTTGGTGGTCGAGCCGCACTCGATGTCGATCGTGCCGTTCTGCATCAGCGGAATGCGGTTTTGCGAGGTAACTGGCTGATAGCGGGTTTCCATGCGTGTCAGGTCGAGTTGCTTGCGAATGTCAGACAGCACGCGATCGCACAATTCGACGTGGAAGCCGGCGAACTTGCTGTCGCCGAGCACGAAGGACAAACCACCGGATGATTCGCGCACGCCCATCGTGACGGCGCCGGAAGACTTGATCTTGGCGAGCGTGTCAGCCAGGACGGGTTGCGACAGGGCGAGCGCTGTAACGATGGTCAAACCGAGGGTAAGCGTTTTTTTCATGGAGGTCTCCAAATTTATGGGAACGGCAACTATACCGCTTCCGGCATCGCGGTGTGTGCTTCCTGTTGCTGTAATGCCCACATCTGGGCATAGGCGCCACCGCGTTCCAACAGCAGGCGATGCGTGCCACGCTCGACGATCCGCCCACCATCCAGCACGAGGATTTCATCGGCGTTCATGACCGTGGACAGACGGTGGGCGATGACCAGCGTCGTGCGCCCGATGGCAGCCGCATCGAGTTCGGCCTGGATGGCCTTTTCGGTTTTCGAGTCGAGGGCCGAGGTCGCCTCGTCGAAGATCATGATCGGCGGGTTTTTCAGCAGTGCGCGGGCGATGGCAACGCGCTGTTTTTCGCCGCCAGATAGCTTCAAGCCGCGCTCGCCAACGCGGGTTTCGTAGCCGTCGGGCAGGCGTTCGATGAACTCGGCGAGGTGGGCGGCGCGGGCAGCTTCCTCGACCTCCTCGAAACTGGCCGTCGGACGGCCATACTGGATGTTGTAGGCCAGCGTGTCGTTGAACAGCACGGTGTCCTGCGGCACGATGCCGATGGCGGCGCGCAGGCTGGTCTGGGTGAGCTGGCGGACATCCTCGCCGTTGATGCGGATGGCGCCACTGCCAACATCGTAGAAACGGAACAACAATCGCGCCAGTGTGCTCTTGCCGGAGCCACTGTGGCCGACTACGGCGACGGTGCGGCCGGCCGGAATCTCGAAACTGACAACATGCAGGATCGTGCGGCGTGGTTCGTAGGCAAACCCCACAGTATCGAAACGCACAGCGCAGGGGCCGGGGACGAGTTGCCGGGCATCAGGGGCATCCTGGACTTCACGGTTTTCCCCGAGCAGGGCAAACATGCGCTCGATGTCGGTGAGCGACTGGCGGATCTCGCGGTAGAGGACGCCCAGGAAATTAAGCGGAATGTAGAGCTGAATGAGGAAGGCGTTCACCAGCACAATGTCGCCGACGGTCATCGTGCCGTTCTCGACCCCGATCGCCGCACGCCACATCATTAGGGTGACGCCCACCGCGATGATGGCGGCCTGGCCGAGATTGAGCCAGGATAATGAAATCTGACTGCGGATCTGCGCGTTTTCCCACTTCAGCATGTGCTGGTCGTAGCGCTGCTTTTCCCAGACCTCGTTGTTGAAATACTTGACGGTCTCGTAGTTGATCAGGCTGTCGATGGCGCGCGTGTTTGCGGCGGAATCCAGTTCATTGACTTCGCGGCGGATGTGCGTGCGTTGGTTGGAAAGCTGGATAGTGAAGAAGACATAGATGATCAGTGTGCCAATAGCGATGAGCACGAAGCTCAGTTCGTAGCGGGCGGCGAGGATGCCCAGCACCAGGGCGACTTCGATGATGGTCGGCAGGATTGAATAGATCGTGTAGCTGATCAGCGAGCCGATGGCACGGGTGCCGCGCTCGATGTCGCGCGTCAACCCGCCGGTCTGGCGTTCGAGGTGAAAGCGCAGCGAGAGCGCGTGCAGGTGATCGAAAACCTGTAAGGCGATGGTGCGCACGGCCCGCTGGGTGACACGGGAAAACAATAGTTCGCGCAACTCGGTAAACAGCGAGACGGAAAAGCGCAGAGCGCCATAAACGACGATCAGTCCGAGCGGGGCAACCAGGGCGACAGAGGAGGGCGCGAAGCCGTCGACGATATCCTTGAAGATCAGCGGTACCGCGACGTTGGCGAACTTGGCACCGATCAGGCAGGCCAGGGCCAGCAGGATGCGACCGCGCCATTGCCACAGATAGGGAAGCAGGGTCTTGAGGGTTTGCCAGTCGTGCCGCTCTTTGGGCAAGGGGGCCGGCAGTGCAATGTCGCGGCGCATGTGGCAATTTTAACAGGGGGTATATGATCTGCCACATGAGTGCTACCGCTGGCGGACATGAAGGGGTAAGGATGCCCGGTCGGGAACCGGTCTTGCGGGTCATGCCAATGCCGGCGGACGTCAATCCGTCAGGGGACATTTCCGGCGGCTGGGTCATGGCACAGGTGGACATTGCCGGCGCCATTCCTGCCATGCGGCGCGCACGCGGGCGAATCGCGACGGTCTCCGTCAATTCCTTCCTGTTCAAGCAGCCGATTTCAGTGGGTGACGTGGTGAGCTTTTACGCCTGCATCGTCAAAGTCGGCCGTACCTCAATCACCGTGGATGTACAGGTCTATGCCGAGCGCAATCCAGCCCACCCGATCGTCGTGAAGGTGACCGAAGCCACCTTGACCTATGTCTGTCTCAATGCCGACGGCAGCAAGCGTGACGTCCCGTCTGCTGAATAAAGATCAAACTGCTACCATTGGCTGTGGGGAACTGCCGGCAAGCCGTCCCGCCCGAGCCGATTTTTTCGGCAGCGGCATTTCCGCCTCGCGCTCGTCGAATGCGTCTATGTCCGGCTGCAGGATAGTCCGGGTGACCCTGGATCGCTCCGGCGTGCTCCTGAAGGACTGGGGTTGAAGGACTTCGATCAAGGTCAGCCGCCTGCCGTACATGGAAAAATCCTTTTCAGTCCGAGGTTGAGTGATGCGGGGAGTTACTCTGACCCTGAATATAGGGACTAGGTTCCCGGTTCCCAAGCCTGAATTTGTAACCGGATATAAAAAATGCAGAGTCAGAGCGGCCGTTAGCGTGGAATCATGGCAAAACAGCACGTTGCTCGACACTTAGGCCTGTTGATCGGGACGCTATGATCGTGCTACTACCCTGAAAGGGGGTCTGCGTTTGCCTACGATTGCCATGCTGATCACACTCGAACCCTGCTTTGCGCTCCCGGCCTGGCGGTCTGGGCGGCGCTTGGGCGGATGACGGATAGCAGAGATGGAATGGGCCACCCTTGGTTGGCGCGATGGCATCCTGCTGGTAGTGGTGCTGGCCGCCGTTTATCTGGCCGTGATGCTCCTCCGTCTGACCCAGATTGGCCGGGCGCGTCAGGCTGGTCATATGCAGGAACCGCTGGCCGTGCCAATGCCGGAGATGGTTTCCCCGCTACGCGAGCGCAACGAAGATCGGGGCGAGGCCGCAGTAATGATGCCCGTTCCGATGGTGGAGGCGGAAATGCTGCCGGACGCGCCTTCCGCCGTGCCGTCGGTGCCGACTTTTGCGTGGGACGAAGTCAGGACGCTGTTTGGCGATGCCGCCATAGCTGCCCGGCCGGCCCCGCCGCGCCCGGCCGGTTTTGGCGAGCATTTGGCAGAGCATCTGGCGCGCACGGACGTCGAGATGGAAGTACAGCGCATGCGCAGCGAAATGGAACGGATGCGTTCCGAAGTGGAGCAACTGCGAGCGGCCAGGAACGTGTCGCCGCAATATGCCGAGGCGATGGAACTGGCGCAGCGCGGCATGTCCGCGCAGCAACTGGCCGATCACTTGGGCATTTCGCTGGGAGAAGCCGAACTGGTGCATGCCTTGAGCCGCAGCGACGGAAAATTTGACGAGGGAGACGAGCATGGCGCAGATCAATTCGCCACGGGAAACAACGAGTTCGACCGTCACCACGCCGGCTGACGAAGACGATGCGCTGCGGAAGCGTCTGCTGTCGCGCATCGCCGTGGCCGGCGTGGTGATCCTCGGCCTGCTCGGTGGCCTGGCAGTATTCGATTCGCTGAACAAGCCGGAGGCGCCCGCCCTGCCGAAGATGGCGGCCACTCCTGCCGAGCCGGCCGACAGTACGGAAGAGGGGAAACTGGCCGAAAGCAAGCCGGAAGAGGCCAAAACCGAGGACGCAAAAATAGCCGAGGCCGAAACCCCATCGGTGCCGGAGCGTACCGAAACGCCGCTCGCCCCCCCGCCGCTCGACAAGCCGGGCAGGGCGGCCAAAGCGCTTACCCCGCCAGCGATTGCGCGGCCTGCGGCAGTCAGGCCTGATGCCCGACAGGAGATCGCCAAGGTGATCCCCGAGCAAACCCGAGCGGCGCATGCCCCGGCTTCCCGCCCCCTTGCACCGGTGACCGACGCTGCACGCCGCTTCCTCGTCCAGGTCGGCGTGTTCAGCAATCATGCCAATGCCGAAGAATTATTGACGAAACTACAGCAGGCCGGCATCCCGGCACAGATCGAATCGCGCGTCCAGGCCGGTCCGTTTGCTTCGAAAGCGGAAGCCGATGTCACGCGCGCGAAACTCAAAGCCTTCGGCATCGACGACGGCTTGCTGGTGAGGAGATAAGGCCATGAACATGAATATCGACTCGCCTCATTCCGGATCGATCGAAGTCGCCCCCGACCGTGTCATCGAGTTTCCCCACGGACTGGCCGGCTTCGAGCATTTCCGCCGCTTCAGCCTGTTCCACCCGGAAACCGAGGACGATGCGCCGCCGCGCTATTTCATCCTGCAGTCGCTCGACGACGAGGCGATTGCCTTCAACATCGCCGATCCGGCGCTGTTCGGCTTCAGCTACGAGATCGACCTGCGCGACGACGAGTCGGCGGCGCTCGATCTGGCCGATCCCGCCGAAGCCGCCGTGGTGGTCATCCTCGTCAAGGATGCCACGGGAGAATTGCGGGCCAATCTCAAGGCGCCGCTGGTCATCAACCTGCGTGCCCGGCGTGGCATCCAGCATGTCTTTGCCCGCCTGAATTATCAGGTCACGCTCAAGGAACCGGAGTAGGCATGCCCCGCCAGATCATCAGCACGCCCAAGGCCCCGGCCGCCATCGGCACCTATTCGCAGGCGGTTCGTGTCGGCGACACCGTGTATCTGTCCGGCCAGATCGGCCTCGATCCGGCCACCATGCAGATGGTCGAGGGCATCGATGCGCAGATCGTGCGCGTGTTCGAAAACCTCAAGGCGGTGGCCGCCGCCGCCGGCACGACGCTCGCCGCCGCCGTGAAGCTCAACATTTACCTCACCGACCTCACGAATTTCGCCAAGGTCAACGAGACGATGGCCCGCTACTTTGCCGAGCCCTACCCGGCGCGTGCCGCTGTTGGCGTCAAGGAACTGCCGCGCGGCGCACTGGTCGAGGCTGACGCCGTCCTGGTGATTGGCTGAAAAACCGACCATACCGGGCGCGACCTCCGTCGTCGCCGCGAAGCTGGGCAAACTTGGCCTGAGCCGCCAGGCCGATCTCGTTCTCCACCTGCCGCTGCGCTTCGAGGACGAGACGCGCATCACGGCCATCGTGGAGGCGATTCCGGGCGAGTCCACGCAGTTCGAGGTGCGCGTCGTCTCCGCCGAGATCGCCTACCGGCCCCGCCGTCAACTGGTCTGCAAGGTGGCTGACGAGACCGGGTTGCTGGTCCTGCGCTTCCTCAACTTCTATCCGAGCCAACAGAAAGTGCTGCAACCCGGCGCGCGGCTCCGGGTGTTCGGTGAAGTGCGTGGCGGCTTCTGGGGCAGCGAGCTCATCCACCCGCGTTTCCATGTCGTGCAAGACGATGAACCGCTGCCGGCCGCCCTGACGCCGGTGTATCCGACCACGGCGGGTCTCGGCCAGGCGAGCTTGCGCCGGCTGATCGAGCGGGCCTTGAATGAGGTTGATCTGACCGACAGCCTGCCGGTTGATCTGGTCGAGCAGCGAAAAATGATGCCTTTCCGCGAGAGCGTGCGCTTGCTGCATGCCCCGCCGCCCGGCCTGTCGGCGGAAGCTTTGGCGGCCGTGCAACGCCCTGCCTGGCAGCGCATTGCCTTCGATGAGCTGCTGGCCCAGCAGATCTCACTGCGCCAGGCGTATGCCGCGCGACGGGCGCGCGGGGCGCCGGTGTTGGCCGGCGACGGCACACTCACCCGCCGGCTGCTGGCGCAACTGCCGTTCCGGCTGACGCCGGCGCAGCAGCGCGTCTGGCATGAGATCAGGCACGACCTGATCCAGCCGCATCCGATGCAGCGCCTGTTGCAGGGCGACGTCGGCAGCGGCAAGACCATCGTGGCCGCGCTGGTCATGCTCCAGGCGGTGGAAGCCGGCTATCAGGCGGCGCTGATGGCCCCGACCGAAATCCTCGCCGAACAACATTACCGCAAGCTGGCCGCGTGGCTGGTGCCGCTCGGCCTCGAAGTGGCCTGGCTATCCGGCAGCCAGAAGAAGAAGGAACGACAGGCGACGATTGAAAAAGTCGGCGCTGGCAGGACGGCACTCGTCGTTGGCACGCACGCCCTGATCGAGGAAGGTGTCGAGTTTCATCGCCTCGGCTTGGCCATCGTCGACGAGCAGCACCGCTTCGGCGTGCGGCAGCGTCTCGCCCTCAAGCAGAAAGGTTTCCAGTCGCACCAGCTGGCCATGTCGGCCACGCCGATCCCGCGCACCCTGGCGATGAGCTATTACGCCGACCTCGACGTCTCGGTGATCGACGAACTGCCGCCGGGCCGCACGCCGGTGGTGACCAAGCTGGTCAGCGCCGCGCGCCGTGACGAAATCATCGAGCGTGTGCGCGCCCTGGGCCGGGACGGCCGGCAGGTCTATTGGGTCTGCCCCCTGATCGAGGAATCCGAGGCGCTGCAACTCAAGACCGCCGAGGAAACCCATGCCCACTTGACGGCCGAACTTCCCGGCCTGCACGTCGGGCTGGTGCATGGCCGGCTCAAGACGGACGAGAAAGCGGCGGTGATGGCCGCCTTCGTCAGGAACGACATCCACTTGCTGGTGGCGACGACGGTGATCGAGGTCGGCGTCGATGTGCCGAACGCCAGCCTGATGGTGATTGAGCACGCCGAGCGCTTCGGCCTAGCCCAATTGCACCAGTTGCGCGGCCGGGTTGGGCGTGGGGCTGCCGAATCGGCGTGCATCCTGCTCTACGAACCGCCGCTGGGCGAAACCGCCCGGGCGCGGCTCAAGATCATCTACGAGAACAGCGACGGCTTCGAGATCGCGCGGCAGGACCTGCACTTGCGCGGGCCGGGCGAATTCGTCGGGGCCCGCCAGAGCGGCCTGCCGCTGCTACGTTTTGCCGATCTGGAAGACGTGACACTGGTCGAGGCGGCGCGGCAAGCCACCGAGGACATGCTGACCCGCTGGCCCGAGCATGCCGAGCGTCATCTGGCGCGCTGGCTGGGCGGGCGGGCCGAACTGCTTAAGGCTTGAAAAGTCGGCGCTGGCGGGACGGCGGGAATCGGCCAAGCGGCCTGCGACCCAGAACGCCTCAAAGCAGACACGCATTGCTTTGTAGTTCCACATGATTCGCCGCAAAATGACTGGGTGAACTCGATTTTTCAACAGCCCCTACCTGCGTCGAAAAGATGAAGAACCAGTATTTTGGTGATGTAAATGACTTCCGGAAGTATGGCTTGCTTCGGGCCATATCCAATGCGGTACAGTTTCAGATGTCAGTGGCGTGGATGCTAACCCCCGACGACGGGAGCACAGACGGAAAATTTACCGCATACCTTGATGCCCCTGTAGCTTGGCGGTCGCACGACCCAGAGCTATTCGATGGAATTAAGGCGCTGATGAATAGCGGCGCCCCTCGCAGCGTCGCTCTAATCGAAAGCACGGACCTCTTGCCCGGTACCACTTACCATTCAACAGTTACCCCAGATCCAGCGTCGGAACGAGATAGCTGGTTTCAGAATCTCCGAGACACCTTAACAGGAGCGGATTTCGTTTTCTTTGATCCAGACAACGGAATCGAAATTCAATCTCGGCCATATGGACGAAGGAAATCATCGAAGTTTGTCTTTTGGCGGGAACTCGAGACAATCTGGAGCACAGGAAGTTCGTTGTTGATCTATCAGCACTTTATTCGCGAGAAGCGGGAGAAGTTTGTCGGGCGTATGCTAGCGTCCTTGCGGGAACGCACCCGTGGGTCATTCGTCGAAGCCTTCTCTACTTCCCACGTTGTATTTCTAATGGCGCTCCAGTCGAGGCATCAGAACCTCCATGCATCAATCGTAGGCACTGTTCGCAGACGTTGGGGAGACCAAATTGTTCATTGGAGCCTCGCCGACGCACAACAAGTCGCTGTAGCTGACACTTGACCCGTCGCCCACGGCAGCTAAGCTCAACTATTCCCGAGCGTCCGCGTTACAGACTCGGCAATTACTGCTTCGGGTCGGTAGTCAGTCGATGACAAATTGTCACCAGTTGAAATTAGCTGCCGCCGATGGAAGGCAACGGCCAACCGATGTTGCCACCGCCGAAACCCTGCTACGCCTTGTCCAGTCCGTGCCCAGCCCGAAGGCGGAGCCGATCAAGCTGTGGCTGGCGAAGGTGGGCTACGAGCGCATGCAGGAAATGGCTGACCCCAGCCGCTCGCTCGACCGCGCCCGCGAGACTTGGCGAAAGCACGGGCGCAGTGAAAAGTGGATTCAGCAGCGCATGACCGGGCAGGAAACGCGCAACAAGCTGACCGACTACTGGGTCAATCACGAGATCAAGCCAGGCGAGGAGTTCGCCATCCTCACCAACATCATCCATCAGGAATGGTCGGGCGTCAGCGTCAAGGCGCACAAGCAGATGAAGGGCTTGCTAGACCACAACCTGCGCGACCACATGAGCGAGGCCGAACTGATTTTCACTGCGCTGGCGGGACGGCGCTTTGTCTTAAAGCCCTCTGGCGATGGCGCTGAGGGTGCCGCCGATGGATGCCCCGCGCCGGTCGATCATCGCCGCTTGCAACAGCGCGGCCACCATCGTCGGATTGTCGCGGGCATAACCGGCGCCAAAGCGCTCATCGACCAGCGCAATCACCTCATCGAAAAGCTTGACGACATCATCGGACATGACTTCGTTTTGAGCTGCCATGTGAACCACTCCTTCGCTGTTGAGGGCTCCCAGCCTATCACTCTTGGCGGGTGCTGACGGTCATTCCGAAAAGTCGGCTCCGGCAGGACGGCGACGTAGAATCACGGCATGACCACGCTGGCCCTGATCAAGGAGCGCTTCGACCTCTACGAGAAACTGATGCGGCTCGACAAGCCGATCGGCACCCTGCTGCTGATGTGGCCGACGCTGTGGGCGGTGTGGATCGCCAGCGATGGCCGGCCGGCCGGCATGATCCTGTGGATCTTCATCCTCGGCACGGTGCTGATGCGCTCGGCCGGCTGTGTGATCAACGACTACGCCGACCGCCATTTCGATCCCCATGTCGAGCGGACGAAAAACCGTCCCATCGCCGCCGGCAAAATCCGCACGCGCGAGGCCATCGCACTGTTCTTCGTGCTGGTGATCTGCTCGTTCCTGCTGATCGTGCCGATCCTCACGCCGCTGATTTTCGGGTTGGCGGTGATCGCTCTGTTCCTCGCAGCGAGCTACCCCTTCACCAAGCGTTTTTTCGACCTGCCGCAGGCCTATCTGGGCGTCGCCTTCGGCTTCGGCATCCCGCTCGCCTTCGCCGCGACGCAGGGTCGCCTACCCGAGACGACCTGGTGGCTGCTGGCGGCCAACATCTTCTGGGCGCTGGCCTACGATACCGAATATGCGCTGGTGGACCGCGAGGACGACATCAAGATCGGCATCAAGACCTCCGCGCTGACCTTCGGCCGTTTCGACATCGCGGCGATCATGCTGTGCTACGGCATTACCCTGGCCCTGCTTGCCTGGGTCGGCTGGCGACTGGGCTTCGAGACTTTTTATGCGCTCGGCCTGGCCGCCGCTGCGGCGATTGCCGGTTACCATTACATGCTGATCCGCGGCCGGGATCGCATGAAATGCTTCAAGGCATTCCTGCACAACAACTGGTTCGGCGCGGCGGTGTTCGCCGGCATCGTCGCCGACTATGGCTTCAGAGCCTGGAGATAAACAATGAAACGCTTGCTGCTGCCCCTTTTGATTGCACTTTCCCTGCCTGCCGTCGCTGCCGAGGACATGCGCCAGCTGGTGCCCTTGCCGGTGCCCGCCCAGCAATCCCTGCGCGAGGAAATGCTCGACAACCTGCTGGCCCTGCACGAAATCCACTCGCTGGTGGCGGTGGGCAAGTATGCCGAGGCCGGCCAGGTTGCGGAAAGCCGGCTTGGCTGGTCGGCACGCGGGGTGCATGCCGGCAAGCCGCCCGAGGCACGTCCCGGTTTGCACATGCCGCCGGCCATGCACGCCATGGGCATGGATGGCCACAAGGCGGCGAGCGAGTTCGCCGCCGCCGCCCAAACCGGCGACCGTGATAAGACGCTTGCCGCCCTGCCCAAGCTGATGACGGCCTGCATCTCCTGCCACGCCGCCTACCGGACCCGCTGATGAATGCTGCCCATGACCTCCGCGAATTCCTGAGGCGCCTCGAAGCCTGCGGCGAGCTGAAACGCATCGCCGTGCCGGTCGATCCGAAGCTGGAAATGACCGAGATCGCCGACCGCGTGTTGCGTGCCGGCGGGCCGGCGCTGCTGTTCGAGAAGCCGACGAGTGGCGAGATGCCGGTGCTGGCCAACCTGTTCGGCACGCCGCAGCGCGTGGCTTTGGGTATGGGTGAAGACACCGACTGGAAAACCGCTCTGCGCGAAGTCGGCCAACTGCTCGCCTATCTCAAGGAACCCGAGCCGCCCAAGGGCTTGCGCGATGTCTGGGATAAGCTGCCGGTGCTCAAGCAGGTTCTGAACATGGCGCCGAAGGTGGTGAGTTCGGCCCCCTGCCAGGCGGTGGTGTGGGAGGGCAAGGATGTCGATCTGGCGCGCCTGCCGGTGATGACCTGCTGGCCGGGCGACGTGGCACCGCTGATCACCTGGGGGTTGACGGTGACGCGTGGCCCCAACAAGACCCGCCAGAACCTCGGCATCTATCGCCAGCAGGTGATCGGTCCGAACAAGGTGATCATGCGCTGGCTGGCGCACCGCGGCGGCGCGCTGGATTTCCGCGACCATTGCGCGACCACCCCGGACCAGCCTTTCCCGGTGGCGGTGGTGCTGGGCTGCGATCCGGCCACCATCCTCGGTGCGGTGACGCCGGTGCCGGATACGCTGTCCGAATACCAGTTCGCCGGCCTGCTGCGGGGCGGCAAGACCGAACTGACGCAATGCCTCGGCTCCGACCTGCAGGTGCCGGCGCGCGCCGAGATCGTGCTCGAAGGGGTGATCCATCCGGGCGAAACAGCCCTGGAGGGACCGTATGGCGACCACACCGGCTACTACAACGAGCAGGCCGAGTTTCCGCTATTCACCATCGAACGCATGACGATGTGCCATAACCCGATCTACCACTCGACTTATACCGGCAAGCCGCCCGACGAGCCGGCAATGCTGGGCGTGGCGCTCAACGAGGTGTTCGTGCCGCTGCTGCAAAAGCAGTTTCCCGAGATCGCCGACTTCTACCTGCCGCCGGAAGGCTGTTCGTACCGCCTTGCCGTGATCAGCCTCAAGAAACAGTATCCCGGCCACGCCAAGCGGGTGATGTTCGGCATCTGGAGCTTCCTGCGCCAGTTCATGTACACCAAGTTCATCATCGTGGTGGACGACGACATCGACGTGCGCGACTGGAAGGAAGTGATCTGGGCGCTGACCACCCGCGTCGATGCGGCACGCGATACCTTGATCGCCGAACATACGCCCATAGATTATCTGGACTTCGCGTCGCCGGTCGCCGGCCTGGGCAGCAAGATGGGCATCGACGCCACCCACAAGTGGCCGGGCGAAACGCAGCGCGAGTGGGGACGGCCGATCGTCATGGATGCCGACGTGAAGCGCCGTGTAGATGAACTCTGGACCCGTTTGGGGCTGTGATCATGGCCGACTACGAACCCGATGGCACGCCACTGGCAGTGGCCAATAATCCCGATGGTTCCCGGGCCTGGTGCCACATCATGTATGGCCTGCATGCGCTGTCGGCGCTGTCGGGCATCCTGACCTCGGCGACCATCATCGGCGCCTTCGTCTTCGGCTGGCCGTCGATCATCGCGGTGATCATCAACTACGTTACGCGCAGCAACGTGCGCGGCACCTGGCTCGAATCCCATTGGCGCTGGCAGTTACGCAGCTTCTGGTATGCAGCACTATGGCTATTGGTCGCCGGCCTGCTGACCATCACCCTGATCGGCATCCCGTTTGCCTGGGTGGTGATCGTCCTGACCGGCATCTGGGTGCTCTATCGGGTGATTCGCGGCTGGATCGCGCTGGTCGAAAAGCGGGCGATGCAGTTACCGCCGGCCTGAGAAACCGAAAAAGTCGGCGCCGGCAGGACGGCATCAAGGTGTTGATCAGCCGATTCAGCAACCCCGCCAATCTGTCAACGGCCACTCAGGCGCTCGCGGCGAGCATCGTCACCGCCGCTCCGCCGGCCACACCCCCCGGCCTTGGCACCCCCGCCCGCAACAGCGCGAGCTACTTCACCACTGCCGATACCCACAGCATCACCGTCAAGTCCGGCGGTACCCTCTCCGACCTGTGGCTGACGCAAAAGAACAGCCCCACCGGCTTCACCAATGCTAAGGAGTTCTACGCCGCCGTGCTGGTGAGCAACCCGTCAATCACCGACGTCAATAGCATCCGCGCCGGCCAGACGCTCTACCTCCCGCAGAAGCTCGCCGACAGCAGCATCACCTACCACTACGCCAACGGTGCCAGCATCAACACCAACGCCGCCACTGGCGAATACTTCATGAACGTCCCCAACGGCGAAGGCGGGCGCACCATCTACAGCAGCACCTACGTGGGCGATATCGACGGCCCGGACGGCATCGACGGACGCCGGGTGGATGCGCTGGAGGCCCTCCTGGGGCGGCACTTTGTGCAAGCGGGGACGACGACGGACGACGTCGCGTCGGGCGGTGTGGAAAGTCGGCGCTGGCGGGACGGCGGTACAGCGGTTAATAACGATGCATGGAGGAGGGCGGCGTGAAGCTATTTGTAAACCGTGGTCCCCGCTTGCTCCTGGATTGATGGCGCAGATCAGGCGGCGATCTGGAGCATGAGCTCGCGACCGGGCTCGCCGACCGGGCAGGCGGCGACAGCGCGGCGATACGCCTCCCACTCGGCCAAGGGGGCAAGGTAGCTGGGTTCGCGCGGGACCAGGGTCATGGTCAGGCGGCTTTCTTGACCGGCAGACGCAGCAGGGCGTCGAGGTCGAAGCCGTCGAGGCCAATATCGGCAAGCGGCACGCCGAAGGCCTCGGCTTGCGCGACTGCCTCGCCGAGCACCCGGTAGGCGAGCAGCCCGTCGACGGTGCCGGCATGGGCCAGCCCTTGTTCCTTGAGCAGATCGATCATCGAGATGGTGAGACCCGCCAGCGCCGAATATTTACTCATGACCCTTCTCCTTCAATACGCCGTGCAGAATGTCCATTTGCTCCTGCTGGCGCGCGATATCGGCCTGCCATCCTTGCGCCCTTCCGCTACGGCCTTGAGCGTGGGCTTGCTCGTCGGGGGGGCTGTATCCGAACCGGGTTTGGCGATATCTCCGTCAAGCATGCGCCGCAACGAAACACCGAGTAACGCGGCGGCTTCGTTCCGACTCAGGTCGGCTGCAGTGTCAATCGTCGCCGCGCCATAGCCCTTCCAGCAGGGCATCGAAGGCCGGTTGTGCTTCGCCCGCTTTCGGGTGGTTGACCATGAAGACGACCAGATGGCGGCGTCCATGGCGGTCGAGCAGATAGCCGGCGATGCCGCGCACGCCCTCCAGCGAACCGGTCTTCAGGTGGGCCTGGCCGGCACTGCCACTGCCGTTGAATTTCTTCTTCGCCGTACCGTCGATGGCGGCGATCGGCAGCGAGGCGACGAACTCGGGCATCACGGCGCTAGCCCAGCCGGCGACCAGTAGTTGTGCCAGGTGTCCGGCAGTAATGCGTTCCTGCCGCGACAGGCCGGCGCCGTTTTCCAGCACCAACTCCGGGAAGTCGAGCCCTTTCCGGGCGAGCCAGGAGCGGATGATCTGATTCGCTTGTGCCGTATCGCCAGCGCCGAGTTTTATGAACAGTTGGCGCGCCATCACGTTATTCGAGTACTTGTTGATGTCGCGCACCAGTTCGCCGAGGGCCGGCGATTCGCTGGTAGCGAGCAACAAGGCGTTAGGTGGGGCCGTGCCTTCCCTGACCGGTCCAGAAAACTCGCCGCCGAGTTCGCGCCAGAGTCGGGTGAATACGCCATGCAGCAGAGTGGCGTTCGGCAGGCCGGCGAGATGCCAGCGTTTCTCGCCGCAGCCAATCGGGAACGGGCCGGTAATGATGATCTGGCCGGGCGCAAACCGGGCCTCCAGTCGTTCGCGCCATTCGCCGCAGACGGTGCTGTTGGTCAGTTGCAGTCGATTGACCAGTTCGACCCCCATCGGTACTGGCTCGCCCATCAGTCGGGCGGCATTGCCCTCGGTCCACAGCGTCAGGTGCACCGTGGCGAAATTGAACAGCAGCGCATCGGGGCCGACATTGTAGGGACGCAGCGGTTTGCCGTCGAAGGCGGCAGGGTCGTGCTCCGCCGGGGCAAACGCGGTAAGGTCGAGGACAAGGTCGCCCTGAATTTCTTTGAGCCCGCGTGCGCGCAGCTCGCGCAGCAACAGCCACAACCGGTCGTAGGTGAATTTCGGGTCGCCACTGCCGCGCAGGATCAGGCCGCCCTTCAAGACCCCGTTTTCGATCGGGACGCCGGCGAGTGCCTCGGTCTTCCAGGAGGTAGCAGGACCGAGTGTTTCGAGCGCCGCCAACGTGGTGAGCAGCTTCATCAACGAGGCAGGGTTCAACGGCACATCCGGCTGATGGCTCAACGAGGGTTGCGCTCCATCCAGCGGCCGGGCGACGAAGGCTACGGCCTGCATCGGAATGCCGGCGGTTTTCAATGCTTGCGCTACTGCTGCCGGCAGTGCGGCATGGGACAGCTGCGTCAGGAAGAGCAACACGAGGAAGGCGAGCGTGCGTGCCATCAGATCACGATGTAGCGACGCCGCTCATCGAAACGTTCGAAAGCCGCGCGGGCTTCCTCACGATCAATGGTCACGATCAACACCACCCAGCGGCGCAGGTCGCGGGTGGTCAGTTCGACGAAATCAAGCATGTCCGCCTGGGCGAGATCCTCGTCGCGATCGACGAGGACGCCAACCCGGTTCACAGCAAGTTTCACCGGTTCCAGGCGCAGCAAGGTGTCTGGTTTGGCGAGGTAGGCGGCCAGAGTTTCCGTCAGACGATCAGGTTGCAGGGCGTCACTGGTTTCATGCAGGCGTTCCTGCAACTCGGCGCGCCGCCGCGTATGGGCTTCCGGGCCGGCGGAGCGGGCGCGGGTGCGTTCCATTGCCTCGGCACTCCGCAGATCCTGCCGCTCTTCCCGTACTTCATCAACGTGAGCGACGAAGCCCTTGATCAGGCCGTCGAACATCCGCTCGGCCAGATGCCGGTGGGCGGCATCGAGATCGAGGCCGGGCTCCGCGAGGGTATGGTCGGTGAAGGTCAGGGTTTTTTGCGGCTCGTCGCGCTGGATGATCTCCCCATGAAGGCGCGTTCCAAAGCCGGCGGTGATCTTCGGGCGCATGCCGAGCAGGGCGCAGCATTGATCGGACATCAGGGCGTCCTGGCGGGAGATAAAGTCGCGAATGCACTGGCTGGTGGCCAGCATGGTTTCGATGCCGTCGGCGCTGCCGAACAGGGCATGGATCAGTGGGTCGCTGGCAAAGGCAGCGCGATTGATCGGGATTGGGCCGGGAATGGCGAGCGCCATCTGCGCGCAGTAGTCATAGGCGCTGCACACCACCGGGGCCAGTCGCTGCTCATACCCGCCCACTTGCCGGATCAGCGGATCCACGGTTGCAACCGCACGTTCGACGAGCGCCCGCGTGGGGGTATCGATCGGGGGGGTAGGCTTGAGCCAGTCGAACAGTCCCATGATGTTTCCGGATTATGTGCGGGGGGGTGTTTATTCCCGGAATTCCAGAAATGGGGGGTGTTAGGCGGAAAGGCTGATTAGAAGGGCGTCTACGGGGAGTGTGGTTTTCATGGCGTCTCTTTCAAAATGAGCGTTTTCGATCAAATAGCAGTAATTAATTCCGGAATTTCAGTACCGGAATGATCCACTAATGGGCGGGATCGATCAAGCCGCGTGGCAGGGCCGGAAAAGGCAGGATCACTGCCATAGTATTGGGGATGATGTACCACCTCGAAACCCGCACCAAATAAGGCAGTAACGCGAATAACAGCGGCCCCATAGCGGTGACATGTGGCGGGGAGCGTATTCACCGGCTGACCTCGTGCCAGATACCGCCAGTAACGCCAAACCTCCTTAAAACGGTACTATGTTGCTCCGCAACATGACGACAGTAACGCGGAAGTTGATAAGGATAGGCTTATATTTACTTCCGCCCCCTGAAAGCCTTGCCAATAGTGGATGTTTAGAAAAGTGCGATGGCTTTTGCATATTTGGGGTGCGGAAGTTGATCCGGCAATTACTACCCTAATTCCGGGGTTGCCAAGGCGGCGGACTCCTCGATAACCCTCTTATCCACAATCCCGGTTTGCTTGGCAATCCGGTAAGCCAAGGCGGTGATACGCGCCCTTTTCCCGGCTGGAAGAGCGCGGGCCGTGTTGGAGTTTTCGACTGCCAGTAGAACGCGTTCGAGAAGCCCGGCGTCAACAGTCTGGTTTTGATTGCCCTCAAGAATCATCCGCAATTCTGGAGTGTGGGCTATCAGCTTTTGAAGCATCGGCACTAGATCATGGTTCCCCGCCGCTTCTATGTCGCTATCGGAAATCGATTCCGTGAAACCCTCCAGATCGATATTGCCCAAGGCATCCAGAATTAGTTCCTCACCAATTTTATCGACTATCTTTAATGCAGCACCGATCTGTGCGCCTGGATGCTGACGCGATCCATTGAGGACGTAACCGACATTTACCCCCGCCGCCATCGCATACCCTAGATAGAGCGCGTCAGGGTGCCTATCGTTTGCCTCATAAGTGTATTGCGCCGTTTTCCCGACGCCGCAGGCAGCAGCAAAAGCGGCCTGGGTCATCCCCAGCCTTTCACGCTCTTCCTTCAGCCGTTCACCGAAACTTCCCACTAATACACCTCTTGACATATCGCGTTCGCGTGTATAGTCGCGTTTGCGATAGTTGTAATTATCGTTTTTACGATACTACCAGCGAGGGGAAGGCTATGAGCGAAAAGCAGCTTAGAACGCGAGAGGAAATTCGTGCAGAAATGGAGCGGCAGGGTATCAGCTATGCCGCTTTAGCGCGGCAAACAGGCCAGCCGCGCCAAGCGATCTATTTGGTTTTGAATACAAATAACCCATGCAGATTTGGAAAAAGCCATAACGCAGCCGTGGCCTTGGGTATCAAGGAAGGGGAGATATCCAATGGCCGGCGATGCGCTTGATCCTGGGGAAATTCTCACCGTGAAAGATTGCGCGATGGCGCTTCAAATCACCGCGCGCGGCGTCAGGGATGGCTGCGAGGCCGGCCGCTATCCGGGCAGCTTCAAGAATTCGGAGGGGGCATGGTGTATCCCGCTACCCGCCTTGCCCACCGAAGCCCAAGCCCGCCACCTGGTAAGCGCCATCGGCGCGGCCGAATCAACTGCCAGCATGCAGCTTTCACCGGAAGAGGCCGAAAGTTTGTGGGGACGATTCGGGGGGGGCAGCGAGAAAGCAAAGGAGCGGGCATACCGCGATGCCGAGGCGTGTCGGTACTGGCAACTTTGCCTCACCGAAGGAAAACCCCGCAAGGAAACTGCGCAGCAAATCCGGGAGCGGTTCGATATCAAGCAATCAGCCCTCTATGAAAAGCTTGGCCGGATCGCTGGCTATGACCCAATGCACTGGCCGGCCTTGCTTGCTGGTCAGTGGCAGGGGGCAGGTGGCCGCCGTGCCGAATGGCCGACCGAGGCATGGAAATGCTTCATACGCGAGGCATTGCCGGCTGGCAGCCCGATCAAAACCGCCTGGAAGCGCACCCGCAACGAAGCCAAGCGGCAAGGCTGGGGAAAAATTCCCGGCTATGACAAGGCCAAGGCCGATTACGAGGCCATTGACTACGATGTCAGGGTGTTACTCAAGGAAGGTGAAACCGCGCTCAAAGCCCGCAGCCCCACCGCCCAACGGGACTATTCAACCCTTCCCTTACACGATACCTGGTCAATGGACGGCCGCCGGTTGGATGTTTGGTGTATTGATCGCCACGGAAAATATGCGCCACGCGGCACTGTTTTTCGGCCGTGGATTTATGCCTTTGCCGAGACGCGATCCCGCTATTTCCTTGGCTATGCCATCGGTCAACGGCTTGATAGTGATCTGCCAATGGCCGCATTTCTCAACGTGACAAAAAATACCGGCAGGATTGTCCCAAGGGAGTTTGAGCCGGATAACGGCATGGAGATCGCCGCCAAGCAAAATACGGGGGGTGTTCCTTGGCGACGACGCGGCACGGTCAAGGATGATGAGATGTTTGGCCGGTTTACGCGTCTGGGAATTGAAATTGGGTGGACGTCGGTTGCGCATGGGCAGGCCAAGATCATAGAACGCATCTTCGGCACGGTAGGAACTTACCTGGAAACGCGCCATGAGTTTCGCGGGGCGTATTGCGGCAACAATCCAAGCGCAAGGCCAGAGGAATGCGACCGTGCGAGGGCCATAGATGTTGAGCGTATCGAGGCGCTAATTGACCAATCTATCAGCGACTACAACCAAGAACCCGGCCATCGTGGGCAGGGTATGGAAGGCAAAAGCCCGCACCTGGTCTATATCGAGCAATCCCGCGCCCCCGGCTTGGCAATGCGGCAGATCAGCGCAGCGCAAGAGCGCATTTGCGCCTATTCCGCCGCGCCGATCACCATCAGTCGAAAAGATAACGGGTTCACTCTCCTGGGGGCGCGTTATTGGAGCGAGGGAACAGCCAAACTGCCACCGGGTGCTGGTTACTCTGCTCTATATAACCCTGCCGATCTATCCGATACGGTCTATGTCTACCGAGGCCCGAAAAGGCTTTGCGAGGCACAACGGCGCGAATTGACGCCGTACAACAGCAAGCCTGCCGCTAAGGCAATCATGCGTCAACGTGCTGGCTATACCCGCAAGGTCAAGGAAGCCGCCAAGGCGCTTGAAGACCTGATCGCAGCCGAAGGGGCCGGGCTTGATGCGCAGCTCCCCAAGCTGCGGGCCGGGGAAATGATGGATGTTGAAACCGGCGAAATCCGCGAACGGCCATCCTTGCCGAAATCGGATATTCGTGCCCTTGTCCCATCGCGCACCGATCTACTACCGGCCGCGCCAGCCAAGCCCACTGAGGAAGAGGAGAGATTCAACCGTCAACTTGCCGAGTTCGAGCGGCAGGAAGAGCAGAAGGCAATCGACAGCCTGCGCAAGCGGGTTGCCGGCCGCCGATAAACCAAAGGCCCCGGCAAGCGCCAACTTGCAGAGGCCAACATCATCAAAACCACGAAAGGAATTGTAATGCAATCAAGCGCAATGTTTCAGGATCGGGAAAGCTATCAGGCCAACATGGATAGCGGGTTTGTGACTCAGCGCCTAGTGCGCGCTCCGCGCCGTGAGGATGCCATCGCCGCGCGCATTAACGAAATTTGGGACGCCTGCGGTAGCCTCCAAGGTGTTGCCATTGAGTCCGGCCTGATGACAGTGGAGCGCGTTACTGCATGGCTTGACGGGCGGCGCGATCCCGACAGCACGGCAAAGCTATCGACATGGCTTGACGCTATCGATAGCGACATTGCCGAGCGGGCCGGGGACTTTGTAATGACACCGACCGCCCGGCGTTTTCTGAGTGCTTTCGAGCATGCCCGCGCCCCACGGGACGGAAAAGGGCGGCGCGGCCTCGCCATGATCTTCGGCAGTTCCGGCGCTGGCAAAACATGCACGGCAGAGTATGCCGCAAGAATGGATAGCGACATCTGTTACGTACTTGTCGACGGCGAGGCGAAAACTTGGGTAGGTGCGCTTGGCGAGGTAGCAAGAGTTTGCGGCCGTGATGGTGCATCGCGTAATGGCGAAACGCTGAAAAGCCTGGTGCTTCGGCTGTTGAGTCCTGGGGGCTTGTTGATCTTCGATCATGCCCACCTGATGCAACCCCGCATCATGGAGCAATTACTGACGTTCCCGGAAGAGCATCAAATTGGCCTGGCCTTTATCGGCAATCTCTCTCTGCATGCCAAGCTGGCAAGGGAAAAGTTGACTCAGCTTACTTCGCGTGCCAGCGGCGCTACGGTAATTGTCGGCATGCCTGACGAAGAGGAAGTCGACGCGCACCTAATCAATCTTGCCATTTCAGGCCGCAAGGAGCGTGAATTCTGCCAGACGCTAGGCCAGCAGGATGGGGGGCTGCGCTATCTATACGAGACGGTTAGGAAGGCGCGGCAGATCGCCGCCGGCATGGGCAACCAGCCGGTAAACGAATCCATGCTCAAAGCCGCTGCCAAGAAAATCGGTTGCTGGGGAACGGCATGAACGCCCTGGCCAGCGGTTCAATTTTCGGATCAAAGCTCCGTCTGGTGCAGCTCGCCCGCCGACAACTCGGCATGGCCGAAGAGGATTACCGCGCTTTATTGCTCAGGGCCGCTGGTGTAACCAGCAGCAAGGCGCTTACGCTGCGAGGCTTCGATGCCGTCATGGCCGAATTTCACCGCCTGGGATTCGTCTACACGGAAAGCAAGCGCCGACCGAAGCGGGCCGGCGGATCGGCACCGGGCCACCCGACCCCCGCGCAATGGCGCTTGCTTGAAGATCGCGCCCGCAAGGTTGGCTATACCGGCATCGAAGACCCGCGCTTTATTGCCTGGTGCAAGCCGAGGGGAAAGGTAGAACACCCGCGTTTCCTGGGCGGCGATGGGTTGCAGCGCGTCCTGGCGGCATTGGGAAGTTGGATCGAGCGCACCCCTGCCACCCCGCCCCACGAGAAACGCGCGTGAGCCTCCCCAAGCGCTCGCCGCTGGACATGGCGCGGCATCGCCCGGATAACGTCCTGCTCGCCGTCGCCGCCTTTTGCTATCACGAGTGCCAAGGCGAGTTATCCAGCAACTCGCACACCGTCAAAAACGACGTGAAAAACTGCGGGAACCGGGCTTGCCCACTATGGCCGTTCCGGGGATGGCAAAACATCACCGGCGGACTGCTGAAACCCCGAAAAAGAGCCAAAAAAGCGCAACCGTCCGAAAGTGCCTCGGGGAGTGCTTTTTTACCCCCTAAGTAACGCGTTACCATAGTAACGCGTTACATATTCGCAGGAGCCGCTAAAACGAGGCGGTTGATATGCGGATATACCCCAGCCCCTTTTTTTCGCTCTACGCGCCTTCTAGGCCCACGGAAGCCCTTTTGCGTATTGATGGCGATTCAGCCTAAAAAAGTCGGCGCTGGCGGGACGGCTGGGGCTGTGCCAGTGGCAGGACTCGAACCTGCATAATTCAGCAATTGCCTAGCCCTTACCCATCGGCGGACAACTGGCGGCCCCGTGTCGATTATCCCCTTGACGCCCACCCCATGACAAGCGCACAATTCACTTCGGTGCTGAACACACCTTCGATAGCGGCAACCGCGCCCGACAGTAACGCGGATTTTTTACGTCTATAGTTTGACTATGGCCGGGTAGTGCGCAGGGATACAACACCCGCAAGGGGAAAACTGCGAGCCGCCTATCGACGGTGTTCAAGTACCTGGCCGCCCTCTAAACAGGGGCGAAATTGAACGAATCGATAGGAGGCCATTATGGCTGAAAGCAATAACACGACGTTTCAAGGCATCGACATTTCCAAGCTCATCAATCCCCCGATTCATGAGCACGAATCATTCAACGAAATCGGCATTAGCCAAGAGCGCATATGGGAGGCCGCTGCCGCCTTGCGTGGCATGGGTGCCATGATGCAAGCCGAGATCGGCGGGGGCCATCAAATGAAACTGGCCACCATTGGCGATGCCGGCGCGATATTCCGCTTCTTCGGGGATTTCCTGCGAGGTGAAGCCGAAGAAATCATTCACCACCGCGATGAAATAGTAAATGTGCTTTCAAGGAAGGGGGGGCATCATGACTGACTTAACCACCGCCGAAATGGAAGCGATGATCCCCGAAGTCATGGCGAGCATAGCCGCCAGCGAAGCCCGCCGCGCCGCCGATGAGAAACGGCGGAGCGAACAGGCCGCCGCCCTGGAAGAAATTACCGACAGCTACCGCGCCCTGACAGCCGTTGCTGACTTGATGATTCTTGGCGGTAGCATCCCTGGCCAGCACCGCCCGACGCTGGAATGTGTCGCCGCCGACGATATGCTGGCCCTGCTGAGAGTGATTGCCGGGAGCATCGGCAGACCGCTAGAAAGGGCTGGGTTTCTCTCGCCCTGACGAGCTGCTGCCAGCGTAACCCAAACCCCGCCCGGAGCGATCCCGGCGGGGTTTGTCTTTGGCATGAAGCGCTTCACTCTCATTCGCTACGCCAGTTTCTTGCACCATGTGGCCATGAACAACTACCCGCCCAAATCATGAGACTTCCGCAGTCCGTTCAAGATATTGTCGGCCTGTTAGGCGTGATTGCAACGCTGACCCTGGTTGATGCTTACGGGGGAACTTATTTGAAAGTTCCACTGGGTAAGAGGCCCGGAAAGATAATGCGCGATCTGGTCGCGTTACTCGGGGAGGAGAAGGCCGGCATTCTGATGTATCACTATGGTGGCGAACGGGTTTCCATGCCGCGTTGTGAAGCTGCCTTGCGGGGCGCTCGCAATAGAGAAATCATTGCCAAGTATGACTCGGGTATATCTGCACCGAGACTAGCGCGCGAATACAAGATGACGGAGCGCAACATTCGCACCATCCTGAAAACCGTCCCCGAATGTACTGAGGGGATAGCATGACTGCCCACTTGATCGAGATATTCCGCGTTGGCAGGCGCTTGACAGGACTTGGCGAGGTGATAGGGTTTTCCGAGTCTGACATAGCTACTACGGCTGCCGCCTTCGATCCCCGGCGCGGTCCCGCGCCCCTGGTTATCGGGCATCCGGCGAGCAATGGCCCCTCCGTTGGCGATACCCTGCAATTGAACGCCGTAGCCGGCGCGCTTTACGCCCTGGTAAGCCCTGCCGCCTCCTTGGTGGCCTTGGTGCGCTCAGGTGCTTATCGGCATGTATCGGCGGCTTTTCATCGCCCTGGCGACCCCGCAAACCCGGTTCCCGGCGCATGGTATCTGCGCCACATTGGTTTTCTTGGTGCTACCCCGCCAGCGGTCAAGGGCATGGCTGCGCCGGAATTTTGCGAAGCGAGTTTTGCGCCGGTCTGTTTTGCGGAATTCAATCCCGGCGATACACCGGAGCGCGCTTCCGAGGCTTCGCCAATCAATCAGCGTTATGCGCTCCACCGCGCGGCGCTGGGTTTTCAGCAGGACTGCCCCGGCCTGGGCTACATCGATGCCGTGCGCATTGCAGATACAGGCAGGCGGTTCACTTAATCAGCAACAGAAAGGACAGGCATGCAATACCGCGTCTTAACATCGATCAACCATGATGAGTTTCCGGTTGGATCGCTAATCGATCTCACCGACGAAGCCGCCGCGCAACTCTTGGCGGTCGGGGCAATCGAGCCAGCCATCAAGCCATTCAGCGCACCTGATGGCGAGCTTGGCAAGGCTCTTAATAAATTTAAGGGGGTGGTGTAATGGCTACGGGTCTATCTTCCGCACTCAGCCAACTGGTTGCCGCGCGTGATTCGATCATCGCGGAAATTCGCGCATTGGACGCCAAGATCGGCACGCTGCACGCCAAGCGCGCCCGCCTTACTACCTCGGCTGTTTCCAAGGCGGATTTCGTCCATTATTTGCGGGTAGACATTGCCCGGCGTGGCGATAGATTCGCGCAATCCTTGAAACGCCAGATTTCGGCTACTCCCAAGGATTTCGCCTATCTCAAACGGGTTGACGACTCTGGCGCCAAGACTGCGCAAAACCTTTTGACAGAAGGTACCGTGCCCGTCGACATAACAGACGGGGCCGTGTTCTTCTATTTCGGCGACCTGATCGCTGATCGCATAGAAACCCTCATTGAGGATGAGCCTTGGCCCGATGTGGTGGTAACCAATGCCGAACGTATCAAGCTGATTTCCGGGCTTGATGCCGAATTGGAAAAATTGTCAGGCGAGCGCGACGAGTTGGCCAACCAGCTCCGCGACGCGGGAATGACTGGCTAAAGAACAGGTGTCACAACCTTAGGCGCTAGACGCAACGCGAGGGCCGGCCATAGCGCTGCAATGTCTGCCGACCCATGACCGGAAGCCCCCGGCGCTGCCAACCTACACGGGGAATGGCAGCAAGCCAGCCGGGGACGCCCGCAAGGGAGAGCGCCGACGAGCGCCAAGTTTTGAGCGCCAGAGCCCCCCCGAGAGCTAGAGCGCCTTCTGATTCACTGTTACTGACGAGGTCACCTATGAGTGATGAGTATGTCGGATCCGTTGTGCTGGAATATGGTGACTCAGAAATTGAGTGTCTTTCGGTAAGCGTTGAGATATCCACCGGCGCACGCGAAATCTATCTGATGAAGAAGTCCGCTGTAGGAAAACCGGCTGGTGTCGGGTTGGGGGTTCGTCGTATCAAACTTCATATTGAGATACCAATTCCGACAAGCGGAAACGAGCCTAAGTGGCTAGATATCAATAATGCAAAGATTACCGTTTCCCCGGTTGGCGACGGCGCGCGCGATGTCTATACCGGATGCTTCGTTGAGAACGTGTCAAGCAAATACGCCGTGAATGGTGTGGCCGCACGTACAGTTAGCTTCGTCGCGTGCCATATGAATGCATCGCAAACGGAGAGTAGAGCGCTATCAAGAATCGAGCCAGCGGCAGGATTAACGATAGTCTAGCCATTACCTGTCCGAACAACTGGGGTACTATTCCAGCGGGGTTGCGCGAAACCCACCGGATCCGTGGCCGATGGTGGGCTGATAGGCGAGAGGGCGTGCGCGGACTGGCCCGGACTCCTGAACCGATCCCAGCCCGCCCCTTGGGGCGGGCTTTTCTTTTCAGTAACGCGATGCCGGGCCAGCGGCAGGAATCGAACCTGCATCCATCAGCTTGCGCCTGGCCTTTACCAATCGGCGAACGCTGGCCCTGCTGAAACCTTATCCAAGGCAGTAACGCGAGTCAATGAATTTGCGGGGGATTTGGCACAAATCCAGACTCTTTATATTGCGTTGCACCATTCCAGAATTAAAACCTTCCGATTTCCAGAATTAAAACCTTCCCTACATTATGACTGCAAAAAAACATTGCGGATCACTTGAAAACCCTATCACCGACCCCT
>JACDZI010000037.1 GCA_013426785.1 Rhodocyclaceae bacterium
GCGCAGGACGTTGCAGTAGTTCCAGAGTTTCTGGACGAGGGTCGAGGCGTTCATGTTCCTAGATGCTCTCCAATACGCGTTCGAGGTCGCCAATCGTCTCACGGCGCCTCCTAGTTTCCATTCGGGCGAGGTTCTGCAGCTTCCAGCGCACGGCAGGCAAGTCCGGCGCGTGCGCCACGCCAAGCAGATCCCATTGTGGCTCGCCGCGCTTGAGCGAAATCAAGAAGATCTTTTCGCGGTCGCCAAGCTGTCCATGCAAGGCCGAAATCAAATCGACGCGTGTCTGTTCCAGATCTTCAAGCGTCACAGGTTCGGCAGTCATCCCGACAAACTGACGCTCGAACAAGTCGTTCAAGGGCTTCGCTGTCGGATTCAATACACGCGCGATTGAGCCATCGTGGCTGATCAGATAGACCAGGAAGGCGCGAAACAATTCGTCGCTGATTCCTTCAGCCGCCAGGAGCAGCTTCACGTCGAACAGGTCACGCGGATGCTGGCGATCCAGTGCCGCAACGATCTTGCCCGCGTACAAGTCCGCAAACGAAACAACGGGTACCTCGGCAAAACCGAACTCGGCCTCCGCTGCCGCCACGATCCGCCGTTTTGACTCCGGATACACCGTGCCGCGCAACACCGGCGACACCTCGATCTTGATTTCCGCCAAGCGATCGGCCACCAGCAAGCCGCAGACAGCGCCGTCCTGATGTTTGCCCGGACGCACCCGAAAGCTGAAGGGACGTCCGGTCAATGCGGTAGATATTCTGCCCAGGGCGGTATCGATTTCCGTCAATGCGGTAGCCCGGTCACCCACCCGCAAATACGCAAGATCGATATCGACCGACAAGCGCGGCAGATCGCGTACGAACAGGTTGATCGCCGTACCGCCCTTGAGCGCAAAACATTCTTCGCGAGCAACGACAGGTAATACGCTCACCAGCAGCCGGACCTGCCCGACGTAGGGACTATTGGGCGTAATCATCAAGGTCTGCCGGCAGGGTGATCAGGTACTTCGGGTGCAGTTTCCCGCCGCGCACCAGCATGCGTTTGCCTGTGCCCAGGTCCACCTTGGTCAAATCCAGATGTGCCAACCATGCGTGCCGGTGGCGGTCCGCCAGCGCCAGGAACAGGCGTTTCACCTTCACACTCGCACAAGCCTGAAGCAGCGCGCTGACGCGCGCCGGTCGCAGATGTCCCAAGGCTTGCATCAGCACATCGGCCTCGTAAACCGACTCCTTCGTCGGCACGTCCTGCAACACTTCGAGCATCGCCCGCTCGTCCGATGAATACAGGAGACCCCAATCCCAGGCACCCCAGGTCATTTGCTGCAAGCCGAAGTCGGCGAGCTGCCCGGCACCTATCGGCTGGTCGTGAAAGTCGACCAGCACCCCCTGCGTATCCAACCGTGCGCGCAGTGCGCCGAACATGGCGTCGTTACGAACAACGAAGCGTTCTTGCAGCCCGAGCTTATTAACCCAGGCTGGCAGCACTTCCGGCCCATGGAGCAGGATTGTCTCCGCCCCGCTCAAGCGAACGTATTGGCCCAAGCCACGATGGATCAGCGCCGTCCGCCCCCCGACATGCAAAAAACTGCCGGCTAGAAGTTGGAGGCTCGCAACGACATGCTGCCACTTCAGTTGCGGCCCCGGGCGACGATATACACCACGTGCTGGCGATACCAACCAACCGCTCTCGACGTACTTCGACAGCAACGCACGAGAATAGCCTTGCTCCTCCAGCCACGAGGTTGGCGCCAGCAGCCCTTCCTCCAGCAGGCTGTGCAAACGGTTTAACTTTGACGAATTACGCTTATTCATGGTTTGCAAAATACAGCCAATATCAAACCAGTGCAAGTTTAACTTTTCATGGTTAAGCAAACTACGGGTTTGCGTAATTCACGTGGTTTAAACATATGAAACCCGCCCCGATTCAGCCATGCGGTGTTGCGAAGGAAAGTCGGCGCTGGCGAGACGGCACCTGCGTCAGAACGTCCAATTCTCGCGACGCATCAAGCCCAAGAGGTTGAAGCAGGAATTCCCATCTCCCGACATACATCGGGGATGAAATGGCTGCGTTTGGGGTTACGCTTCTCCGCAGCGGGAGTTTCCTGCGTGATGACGATTCCGCCGCGAATCTTGGCGAGCGCGATCACATAGGCATCCGCTTCCTCGAATTCCGCCTTGGGGTCGCGCAAGCCGGGAAAGGCATTCTGGATTGCCTGCGCTTCCACAAGGAGATCGCCCGTCGGAACGAAGATCGATGGCCGTGCTTTTGCCCAGGCAGTCAGATCGCCCGTGCCCACAATCGACAACTATTCCTTTACCAAGGCCGGCGCAAGAAACCACTTGGCGGTAATCAGGTTGTCGGCGCGCTCCACGATGCTGGCGAAAACATCCACGGGGTAGTAACGCGCTTGCCAGTCCATGAATGAACTGATGTCGACCGAATAGAGCAGTTGCGGCGCGCCGTCAGTCATCGCCCGCTATTCCCGAGGCCGCATCGCGAATCGCAGCCTTCAGTTTCTCGAAATGCTCGAACTTCAAATCGAGATAACGGGCGGCGGTGACGGGCGTGATTCGATTTGCCGAGAGCGCTTCCAGCACCAGTTGCGTGAACGGGCGCCCGTTACGTCCAAGTGCCTTCGATACCGGCGTGGCAAAACCCTTACCACGCTCGGGCAGGCTGGCGACGTACTCATCCCATTCCTGACGCCAAGCCTGATAGCGCGCCCAGTTCATGTAGCCGGACTCGCGCAGGCGCGTTGCCATCGCGAGCGGCGTTATGCGAAATCGCCGCGCAAGCCGCCGCGTCGACGCAATGTCCCACTCCGTCAACTTGAGTGAAGCAATCTCATGGTTCAGCGCCGCTTCCGGCACCAGAGCATGGCTGGCGGCAATCTCGGCGAATCGTTCGACGTCGTTCCATTCCTCGCCGGATCGATTTTCTTTGATGGCAGGTTCTTCCTGATGCCCGGCGGCCAGCATCAGATGCACGACCTCGTGCAAGGCTGTGAAGCAACACACCTCGGGAATTTCCTTGCTGTTGATGCCGACGACGGGCAGCGGTGTGCGCAACAATGCCAGACCACGCACTTCGGAAAGCGCCACCTTGCTGAACTGGAAAACCAGAACGCCGAGGTTTTCGATTGCGGCGCGCCATGTTGCCCAAGCGCGCCATTCGTTGGGCCAGGCAAGCTGTTCATCCAGCGATATCGTTGTCGCGGCCCGCAGTCGCGCACCGACGGCGACTGGAGCCTCGTCGAGCCTCGCACTGAACGCGAATTCGGTAACGTGCTCGCCAAGCTCCCCCATCAGGTTCAATGTGTTGTCCCGGCGCGTCAGCATTTGCCGCAGTCCTAGCCGCAATTCAGGTGATTCGTGACCGGGAATCACATGGGGCAGGCGACGGTACTCGGCGGCGAGCGGCGTCAGTTGCGGCGGCTGAGGCAGGAAAAAAATGCTGAGCGGTCGATGGAGGAACCGCGCGAGGTTCTCGACCTGGCGCATCGTTGGCTGTTTCTCGCCGGTTTCCCACGCTTCAACCTTCTCCGGCTTGACGTTCAGCCGCTTCGCCACCCGAAAAAGCTCGAAGCCGCTTTCCTGGCGTGCCCAGGAAAGGAGTTCGGGATTGACGGGAATGGTGTGTAGCGCAGACATGATCGGGTGCGTCGGTGAGATTCAGGTGCAATTATCCGGCAAATGACTTTGCCAGGACAGATTGCCGCACCCCCTGCGCGCGCCTGAGATTGGCCTCGACCTCGGCCTCGGCTTCGCGGGCGATGGAGAGCAGGCGGTCTACTTCGGCGACGATGCGGTGTTGTTCGGAGAGGGGCGGTAGAGGAAGACGAATTTGGCTAATACGTTCTTGCCCAATGTTTCGCATCGACTCCTGATTGCTCGTTGCCAAGGCGGCGCCTCCGGCCGATGTACCGGCCATGAGCGTTTCCGGCACAGTTCTATCGTGGCTGCCGGTGCCATTCGCCTGGGGGCGGCGAGATTGCGCCCTGTTCGCGGCGGACTTGGTGTTGGCCATGACCGACGTGGATCATGCCGCCCCATTTCGGGGGCGTTACTCGACGGCGCGGGGCGCGGCGCGCGCGTTGCGCAGTAACGGCGCGCGCGACCTGGCGGTTTATGTCACGCGCTCGCTGGGGGCGCCGATCGCGCCGGCCCTGGCGCAGAGCGGCGATGTGATCATGTTTGCGACGCCCGCCGGCAAGGCGTTGGGGGTGGTGGTCGGCATCGAGGCAGCCGCCGCCGGCCCGGTCGGGGTTACCTGGGTGCCGTTGGGGCTATGGCTGCAGGCGTTGCGGGTGGTGTGATGCAGCGGATTTCCCACGTCAGAACGGGCGTCTCGCCGCTACCTCGCGAGTATTCGGCCAGCTTGTCCCATCCGTCCGGGCAGGTTTCTGCCGCACGGATCGCCAGGTGGTCAAGGGCCACGACATACATTGCGAAAAAGATTTTTCCGGCGGGGGCAAACTCCTTGCTGATGAGGATCGTCGCGTCAACTCCCGGCTTTTGCCTGGACGCGGCGTCTGCGGCGACGGTGTCGGTGGTGACGGTGACGGTGATGGAAAACATCAAGGCGCTGATGGTGGTGGCTATTTTCATGACAAAACCCTCCTTTATCAGGGCAGTCTAGATGGCCACCGCCATTATTACAGCCGCAGTCACGATTGGCACAGAAGTGGCGACTGCGTGGGCTTTAAGCACTGCGATGAACGGCGCATTCTGGACTCAGCTATTTGTTAAAGCCGCTTTCAGCGGCGCCTTGTCATGGGTATCCAGTTCGCTCTCCGGCAACAGCGAGACGCCCTCCTTTACCTCAGAGGCGAGTTCCCGCACCCAGATGATTCGCGCCTCGACCGAGCCGCGCCGGGTTGATCTACGGCACCACGCAAGCCTCGGGTGTGCTGGTCTATGCGTGTAGCAGCGGAGACAATCATAAATACCTGCATCTGGTGGTCGCTCTCGCCGGGCACCGCGTCAAGACGATCGGCGATGCGATCTTCAATGACGAGTCGGTCGGCGCGCTCGACGCCGCCGGCATGGTGAGCGCCGGCCGCTTCGCGGGCAAGGCGAGAATCAAAAAGCATATGGGATCGGTCGATCAAGTGCCCGACGCCGACCTTAACGCCGAGTCACCCGCGTGGGCCGCGAAATATCGCCCGCTGCGCGGTATTGCTTACGTTTACGTCCGGCTGGAATGGGATAGTAACGTGTTCATGACCGGCATTCCATCACCAGGTTCTGGTTGAAGAAGCCGAAGGTCTGCTTGTTGGGCGTGGCGGTGAGTCCGATCAAATGGGCGTCGAAGTATACGAGCACCTGGCGCCACAGGTTGTAGATGGAGCGATGCGCCTCGTCGGTGACGATGATGTCGAAGGTCTCGATCGGGATGGCCGGGTTGTAGCCGATGGGCTCCGGCTCCCTGAACAGGCTTTCAATTTCTTCGGTGGAATGCTCGTCGTCCTCGTCGGCCAGTTCGCGGCCCTTGAGCATCGAGTACATGCGCTGGATGGTGCTGATGGTGACGCGCGCGGTCTTGTCGAGGGTGTTGCCGGTGAGGTGCTGGACGATGAATTCCTCGCCGAACTTGTAGTTGTTGTAGAGCGATTCGTATTGATCGAATTCCTTCCTGGTCTGGCGGCCGAGGTTGCCGCGGTCGACCAGGAACAGCACGCGCCGGGCGCCGGCGAACTTGATCAGGCGGTAGATGAAGGAAATCGCCGTGAAGGTCTTGCCGCTGCCGGTGGCCATCTGGATCAGTGCGCGGGGCTTGTTGGCGGCGAGCGATTGTTCCAGGTTGCGGATGGCCTTGACCTGGGCCGGCCACAGGCCGGTTTCCACCAGTGCCGGCATGGCCTTGAGGCGGGCCAGAAAGGTGGGTACGGACTCGGCCACGCCGGGGTCGCTGCCGGTGTTGCCCGCATAGCGCAGCCAGTCGACCAGCAGCTCGGGCGTGTGGAAGGCGAAGACGGAGCGGGCGCGCGGCTCGGGATCGAGGCCATTGGTGAAATGGGTCTCGATGCCGGTCGATTCGTAGAGGAAGGGCAGCGGCCGGCGCCAGGCCGGCAGGGCGGCAGGCAGGCCCTGCGCGTACTTGCCGGACTGGGCCTTGACGCCGGTCAGGGTGGCGCCCTGCTTCTTGGCTTCGATGATGCCGGCGGCCTTGCCGTCAAGGTAGAGCAGGTAGTCGGCAAAGCCGTAACCGGATTCGAGGGAGAATTCGCGCAGGGCCACGCCGCGCGCGGCATGGATATTGGCTTGGGCGATGTCGAAAACGCGCCAGCCTGCCGCGACGAGCAGGCGGTCAATGTCCTCCCGGGCTTGTTGTTCTGGTTGCGCCATGATCCAGATGTTTGACTCGGGCAGAATCATCGCACATAACCTGCGTCATCGTCTCTGCCACAGCAGGTCCACAGTGTAGAGGGCAAGCCCCGTCCAGATCGCCGCAAATGCCAGCAGGCGCGTGGCGTTCATCGGTTCGGCGTAGAACAGGATCGCCACGCCGAAGGAAAGCGAGGGGGCGAGATACTGCAGGAAGCCCATGGTCGCCAGCGGCAGGCGCCGCGCGCCGATGGCGAACAGCAACAGCGGGATGGCGGTCACGGGGCCCGAGGCGATTAGCAGCGCATCGGTCGCGGCTGCTTGCCCGAAACTGCCGCTGCCGCCCAGCCAAAGCAGGTAAGCAAGGGCGGCCGGCGCGGCGCAGGCGGTTTCGAGGAACAGGCCACCGGCCGCATCTACGGGAAGCTGTTTGCGCAACAGGCCATAGCTGCCGAAAGTGGCGGCCAGACCGAGCGACACCCACGGCAGGCCGCCGATGCGCCAGGTTTCGAGGGTGACGCCGACGACCGCCAGCAGCACGGCGGCCCACTGGCGCGACCGCAGGCGTTCGTGCAGTACGATCACGCCCAGTACGATGGTGAGCAGCGGTGTAATGAAGTAGCCGAGGCTGGTTTCGAGGATGCGGTCGGCGTTCACCGCCCAGACGAAGATCAGCCAGTTGCTCATCACCAGCGCCGCAGCCAGGGCCGCATGCGCCAGGGTGCGCGGATTGAGGGCATGGTGCCAGACCGGGCCAAGTGCGCCGCGTGCGGCGAGAAAACCGCCGACCAGCAGCAGCGACCAGACCACCCGGTGGGCGATGATTTCCAGCGCCGGCACGCCGCCGAGTTGCTTGAAGAAAATCGGCACCAGCCCCCAGATGGCATAGGCACTGAGTGCGGCAGCGATGCCGTCGCGTTGCTGGGTAGCCGTCATGTCAGGCCGGCGAAGTCGATGATCTCGTCGAGGTAGTCGTCCCAGCGGGTGAAGCTGTGGTCGCCACCGGGCAGCACGGTCTGGCGCGCACCGGCATAGCGGACGACGGCCTGGCGGGTGTCGAGAATTTCGTCGCCTTCCTCGGCCAGCAGCCAGTAGCGGGTCGGGTCGGCCAGTTGCGTGATTTGCAGCGCCCGCAATTCGTCGATGTGGTCGCGCGTGAACTCGAAGGTCTCGCCGGTGTAGAGCCAGGTCTGCTGGCCGAGATAGCGTTCGAGCTGGATGGCGGCAACGACAGCCGGGTTGATCAGGACCGCCTTCAGACCATGCTTTTCGGCAAGATACGTGGCGTAGAAGCCGCCGAGCGAGGAACCGACGAGCGTGATTGCCGCCCCCATGCACGCGGCGGATCCGGCTGACGCCGTCCCGCCAGCGCCGACTTTATCAATAAGGCTTTCGGCCAGAACGATGGCGTCTGCCGGCGAAGCACACAGTTGCGGGCAGAGCAGCCGGTCGGCCAGACCCAACGTCGCCAGGCGCGCCGCCAGCGAGCGGGACTTGGCGGATTGCGGACTACTGGTGAAGCCGTGCAGATAGAGGATCAATGCACCGTCCAATCGACCCATCCCCAGTGCGCGGTGGCCAGCACCACGATGCCGAAGGCGATGCGATACCAGGCGAACAGCGTGAAGTCGTGCGACATGATGTAGCGCAACAACCAGCGCACGCACAGGAAAGCCGAAACGAAGGCCGCAACGAAGCCGACCACCCACAGGCCGAGATCGTCCCAGGCCAGCAGGTGGCGTTCCTTGTAAAGCTGATAGAGCGTGGCGGCGCCAAGGGTGGGCACGGCGAGGAAGAAGGAAAACTCGGTGGCAGCCTGGCGGGAGAGCCCGCAGAACAGCCCGCCGATGATGGTGGCGCCGGAGCGCGAGGTGCCGGGAATCAGCGCGCAGGCCTGGGCCAGGCCGAGCTTGAGGGCATCGAGCGGGCCGATCTCATCGACTGTCGGGATGGTGATGGTGTGCTCGCGCTTCTCGGCCCAGAGGATGATTAAGGCGCCGAGGATGAAGGCCAGCGCCACCGGCACCGGCGCGAACAGGTGCGCCTTGATCGCCTTGCCAAACAGCAGCCCCAGCACGGCGAGCGGCACGAAGGCAATGGCGAGGTTGCCGATGAAGCGGCGCGCGACCGGATCGCCGGGCAGTCCGGCCAGCATTTTCCCGAAGCGGGCGCGGTATTCCCAGACCACGGCGAGGATGGCGCCGGACTGGATGACGATTTCGAACAACTTGCCGCGTTCGTCGTTAAATCCGAGCAGGTCTCCGGCTAGAATCAGATGACCAGTGCTGGAGATCGGCAGAAACTCCGTGAGTCCTTCGACGATGCCGAGAACCAGGGCCTGAAACAGCGGGTATAAGTCCATGTTGCAACACACATTCAAGGGCCGGCGAGTCTAGCATGTTGAAAAAAATCGCCATCGGTCAACTCACCCTTGGCATGCACGTCCATGAGTTCTGCGGCTCCTGGATGGATCATCCGTTCTGGCGCGAGGATTTCGTCATCGACAACCCGGATGACCTGCGCCAGATCCAGAGCTGCAACATCAAGGAGGTATGGATCGACATCGGCAAAGGCGTCGACGTCGCCGGTGCCACCAAGCCGGAAACCGAAGCGCGGATCAATGCGGTGCTGAAGCACATTCCGCAGCCCCAACCGGCCGAAGTGCGCTGCTCGCGGACCGAGGAACTCCAGCGCGCCGCCAGGATCTGCGCTCAGGGCAAGGAAGCCGTCGTTTCCATGTTCCAGGAAGTACGCATGGGCAAGGCGGTCGATCATGAAGCCGCCGCCGCGCTGGTCGACGAGATTTCCAGCTCGGTGCTGCGCAACCCCGGTGCCCTGATCAGCCTGGCGCGGCTGCGCTCGGCCGACGACTACACCTACATGCATTCCGTGGCCGTCTGCGCCCTGATGGTGTCGCTGGCGCGCCAGCTGTCGCTCGACGACCAGACTATCCGCGCGGCCGGCATGGCGGGCTTGTTGCACGACCTGGGCAAGGCGCTGATGCCGATGGAGGTGCTCAACAAGCCGGGCAAGCTCACCGACGAAGAATTCCGCATCATCAAGAGCCATCCGGTCGAGGGCCACCGCCTGCTGGTGGAAGGCGGCGGCGCCGGCGCGATTTCGCTCGTCGTCTGCCTCTACCATCACGAAAAGATTGACGGCTCCGGGTATCCGAAGGGACTCAAGGATGCCGAGATCAGCCTCTACGCCAAGATGGGCGCGGTCTGCGATGTCTATGACGCGATCACCTCGAACCGCCCCTACAAATCGGGCTGGGACCCGGCCGAGTCGATCCGCAAGATGACCGAGTGGTCGGGGCATTTCGACACGCGCGTGTTCCAGGCTTTCGTCAAGAGCATCGGCATCTATCCGATCGGTTCGCTGGTCAAGCTCTCGTCCGGCCGCCTCGGCGTGGTGATCGAGCAGTCGCCCAAGTCCCTGCTGACGCCGCAGGTCAAGGTGTTCTTCTCGACCAAATCGAAGACCTACATCCCGCCGGAACTGATCAACCTCACCAAACAGGGCGCCGAAAAGATTGTCAGCCGCGAGGATGCCGCCACCTGGAGCATCGAGGACGTCAGCCGCTTCTGGGCGAACCCCTAGGCTTTCTTTTTTGCGGCGGGTTTCTTCGCTGCGGGCTTTTTGGCCGACGCCTCTTTCGGCAACTTGGCCGCCCGCTGCTCGAACTCGAAGCCGACCTTGCCGTCGGCACTGCGTACCAGATAGGCAGAGAACTTCTTGCGGGTACGGTTGGAGACGAAACCCTTGAGCAATGAGGTCTTGCCGGTTTCCAGAAGCTTCTGCATCTCGGTTTTTGAAATTTCCTGCTGCAGGATCACCTTGCCCGAGCGGAAATCGCAGGTCTTGTTAGCGCCGGTGGCTTTCTCGCACACATAGGCCATCGGCTGCTCGAAGACGCGCGCGGCGCACTTCGGGCAGACGCCCAGCGGTTCCTGGCCGCTGAAATCGACTTCCTCGGCGCCTTCCGCTTCCTCGTTGCCGAAGTCGAAGCTCGGCGCATGTTCGTCATTGAGCTTGATGAGGGCGGCGAAGGCGCGCCCCATCTTGCTGCGGAAGCCTTGTAGCGGGCCGATCTGCCGGTTCTTCAGCAGTTCGTCCATTTCCTCGGGTTCCCACTGGCGGCTGGCCACGACCTTCCACAGCCTGTAGTCACATTTATCGCACTTGAAATGCCGGTAGGTCTCGTGAATCGCGCCGCCGCATTTGGGGCAGGGGGTCTTGAGCGTGCCGAAATCGGCATCGACGAATTCGCCGGTCTTGATGCGTTCCACCATCACCTGCGTCTGCTCGGTGATATGGGACATGAACTCCTCGCGCTTGAGGCGTCCGTGTTCCATCTCCTTGAGCTTCCATTCCCACAGGCCGGTCAGTTCCGGCGAGCGGATTTCGTCGACCTTGAGTTCTTCCAGGGCAAACAACAGGTTAAAAGCTTTAGCGGTCGGCTGGAGTTCGCGACCGTTGCGATGCAGGTATTCCTCGGCGATCAGGCCCTCGATGGTGGCCGCGCGGGTGGCCGGCGTGCCGAGGCCGCGCTCGGCCATGGCTTCGCGCAGTTCTTCGTCATCGATGAGCTTGCCCGCGCCTTCCATCGCCGACAGCAGCGTCGCTTCGTTGAAGCGCGGCGGCGGCTTGGTGGCGCTGGCCTTGACCTCGACATCGTTGGCCCAGACGCGCTCCTTCTTTTGCAACGGCGGCAGGTTGGGGTTGTCTTCATCTCCCTGCGCCTCCTTGCCATAGACGGCCAGCCAGCCGGGCGTGACCAGCACCTTGCCGACCGTCTTGAAGGGTTCTTTGTCGACCCGGGTGATGCGCGTGGTGACGAGGTATTCGGCACTGGGATAGAAAATGGCGATGAAACGCCTAACCACCAGGTCGTAGAGTTTCTGTTCCGGCTCGCTCAGGTTTTTCGGTGGCGTGCCGGTGGGAATGATGGCGAAGTGGTCCGATACCTTGGCATTGTTGAAAATGCGCTTGGTGGGATGCACCCAGCCGTTTTTCAGCACCTCGCCGGCATGTTTGCCGAAGGCCGTTTCGCTCAGGGCGCGCAGCGTGTCCCTGGCGGCACCGAGCATGTCTTCGGGCAGGTAGCGGCTGTCGGTCCGCGGGTAGGTGAGCACCTTGTGGCGCTCGTACAGAGCCTGGGCGATTGCCAGCGTGTTGCGCGCCGAGAAACCGAAACGGCCGTTGGCGTCGCGCTGCAAGCTGGTCAGATCGTAGAGCAACGGGCAGGCTTCGGTCTTGGGCGTGGCCTCTTCGCTGACCTCGCCGTGCTTGCCGAGGCATTTCTGGCGCAGCGCCTCAGCGGATCCGGCCTCCCACAGGCGT
Organism: Rhodocyclaceae bacterium; assembly: GCA_013426785.1. Classification (GTDB taxonomy): domain Bacteria; phylum Pseudomonadota; class Gammaproteobacteria; order Burkholderiales; family Rhodocyclaceae; genus Sulfuricystis. Next base: position 11,676 of record JACDZI010000037.1, read on the forward strand.
TCCGCCTTCGCATGCTCGTCTTCGGATTTCCTGAATTTCTCGTCGAACCATTTGCCCCGGTACGTACCCGCGACCGCCTGGAACTCGGCCTCGACTTCCCAGTAGTCGCGCGGCTGGAAGGAACGGATGACTTTCTCGCGCTCGACCAGGATGGCCAGGGTCGGCGTCTGGACGCGGCCGACGGTGGTTTTGTAGAAGCCGCCTTCCTGCGAATTGAAGGCGGTCATGGCGCGGGTGCCGTTGATGCCGATCAGCCAGTCGGCCTCGGAACGACAGCGCGCGGCATCGGCCAGCGGCAGCATCTCGCTGTCGGTGCGCAGGCGGGCGAAGCCGTCGCGGATCGCCGTCGCGGTCATCGATTGCAGCCACAGGCGCCGGACCGGCTTGTCCGTCCTGGCATGCTGGGCAACATAACGGAAGATCAGTTCGCCTTCGCGTCCGGCGTCGCAGGCGTTCACCAGGTCGGTCACGTCCTTGCGCTTGATCAGGCGCGTCAGCAGGCGCAGGCGGTCGGCGGTCTTGTCGATGGGATTGAGGGTGAAGCGCGGAGGGATCACCGGCAGATGGGTGAAGGTCCACTTGCCGCGCTTGACATCGTATTCCTCGGGCACGGCGAGTTCGAGCAGGTGGCCGATGGCCGAACTCAATACATAGTGCTCGCTCTCGAAAAATTCGCCCTCGCGGGTAAAGCCGCCCAGGGCCTTGGCGATGTCCTGGGCGACGGAGGGCTTCTCGGCAATGATCAGTTGTTTGCTCATAAGGGGGCGGATATTAGTCGTCCTTGCCGGAAACTTGCAAGTCACTGTCACTACGCCCCGAAAAGTCGACGCTGGCGGGACGGCGTCTACGCGATGCTCTCAATAGAGTTCGGGAGAACGATGACAAGCTTGTGACGGGCAATCAATTCAGCCACGGTCGGCCAGATGCGATCTACCAGTGCCTTGAAATCGCGTAACCGCAGATTGCCAATCCTGAAGTGGATAACCCTAGGGGGAGGTTCGGTCAGCATGATCCAGTCGGAAAAGTCGCAGTCCTTCGTGACAATGACCAGGTCGTTCAGCCGCGCGTGCTCCCAGATGACTCTATCCGGCAAATCATCTCCGAGATCGAACACATGCTGAAATTGACCGTCCGCCCAAACATCCCACCGATAGGGCAGGTTGGCATCGATCAGGAAGCGCGCCATTCAGGCAACCCGTGATAATTCGTAGCGATCATTCATCAGACGGGCAGCACAGGTCAGGCAAGCCTTGATGTCCTCTGGTTCGAGACTGGGATATTGGAAAAGGATTTCTTCCTCGCTATCCCCGGCCGCCAGATATTCCAGAATGGTTTGCGCCGTGATGCGCTTGCCGCGAATCGTCGGCTTGCCATTGCAAATATCAGGATCGATGGTGATCCTGCCTTCCAGAAAACTGATTGCTGCGCTCATCGGTTTCTCCTCTGACGGCTCACAGATGGCTGCCGGTGCGATCAAATCATAGGGGATAAGACTTGGAAAAACAAACGCGCTGAACAGTGGGCGAAGGCCGTGGCTTGATTTCTGCCTTGAATCAGTTCAATCGCTGGTAGCGACCACCCGGCAACTGGGCAACGCGACCTTCCATTTCAAGCGTGAACAGTTGCGCCAGCAAGGCATCGGCGGGCAGGCCGCTACGCGCGGCCAGGGTGTCGAGATCGCAAGGATCGCGGCCGAGCGCTATCAGCACCGGATCGGTCTCGGCCTCCTTTACTGCGGGCAAGCCAGCAGGATTAACAACATGTTCCCAGCGGAGCTCTTCGAGGATGTCCTGCGCCGACTCGACCAGCTTCGCCCCCTGCTGGATGAGCGCGTGGCAGCCTTTCGACTGCGGCGAGTGGATCGAGCCGGGGATGGCGAACACGTCGCGCCCGGCTTCCGCCGCCAGCCGCGCCGTGATCAGCGAGCCGCTTTGGCGTGCCGCTTCGACCACCAGGCAGCCGCGCGTCAGGCCGGCGATCAGCCGGTTGCGGCGCGGGAAGTTGGCGGCGATCGGCGGCGTACCGAGCGGAAATTCGCTGACGATCACGCCGTGCTCGGCGATTTCGCGCGCTAGGGCGGCATTGCTGGCCGGGTAGATGCGGTCGATGCCGGTGCCGATCACCGCGATGGTTGACGCTTTCTCCTTGAGCGCGCCCCGGTGGGCCGCCGCATCGATACCGGCAGCCAGGCCGCTGACGATGGTCAGGCCGGCGCCGGCCAGTGCGCTAGCGAAGGCTGCGGCGTTGGCCTCGCCCTGTTTGGTGGCGTTGCGGCTGCCAACGATGGCGAAGGCCGGCCGGTTGAGCAGGTCGAGATTTCCCTTGGCGTAGAACAGCACCGGCGGATCCGGGGTGGTGAGCAGGGCCGGAGGATAGGCCGCGTCGGCCAGTGTCAGCAGGTGGTTGCCCGGCTGGGCCACCCAGGCGAGCGCCGCCGCGATTTCGCTTTCGCAAGTGTGGGTCAGCAGACGCTCGATCAGGCCGCTGCCCAGGATGCCGCGCAATGCGGCGGGCGGGGCGGCAAAGATGCCTTCGGGTCCGCCGCAGGCCTTGAGAAGCTGGCGCTGGGTTTCGCCGCCGATGCCCGGAATCAGGGTGAGCCTGAGCCAGGCGACGAGTTCTCCGCTACTCAAGAATCAGGGCGGGCTGACGCGGTCGCCGGGCAGGACCGACCGGGAAGACTCGACGACCAGAGCATAGGACACCCGGTCGAAGACGCGGAAGACGAACAGTATGCCGTAGCGCTCGTCGGGCAGGACATGGATTTGCGGCTTGTCGTCGTCGAAGCGGTTGGTCACGGCCATGCCGGCCCGGTAGATCGCCAGCACATGGCCCATTTCCAGGCCGTCCTGCTTGCCGCGGGAAAGGGTGACGATCGAATTCGGGCCACCCTCGCCGACACCCCCGTACAACGACATGATGCGCCCGCTGACCGGCTGGGTGGGCAGGTGTGGCATATAGCTCATCACTTCCGGGCGGCTGGCGGGCACCAACTGGTCACCGCGGCCGATTTCCTGCTTGACGCTGGTCACTTCCAGCGTGGTGACCTCGTCCGCGGCGCTCACCGTCCGGGCATTGCCCAGGAAGATCGCCTCGACGCCAAGCACTACCTGCTTGTCGGGATTGTCGGGATCCTTGGTATCGGGATCGACCAGAGGCTTGCCCGGCCGGTAGATCTGCCACTGCCTGATGGCCGGATCGACACCAGCAGCGTAGATGAGATCGCCGTTGCCGGTGAATACGCGGTTTTCCTGGGTGGCAACGATCCGTGGTGCGGACTGGAACTGGACCAGGTCAATCACCAGGGGCTGTGACAGGAAGGGCTCGATCGCCTGCGACGGAATGGCGGGAATTTCCTTGGGCGGCGCACTGCTGCGCACCTGGGGTTCGAGCTTGACCAGTTGGCCGAGCTTGAGCCGGGGATCGGTACCGCTGCGATCGAGGATGACCACCTGGCCGGGATAGATGCGGTGAGGATTCTTCACCTGCTCGTTATTCATCCTCCACACGTCGGGCCAGCGGAAGGGGTCCTTGAGGAACTTGGCAGCGATGCCCCACAATGTGTCGCCGGGAACGACGATATGGCGATCGGGCGCATCGGGGGCCAGTTCGATGGGCGGCGAACCCGTGGCCGGTGCCTGGGCGAAGGCAGCAGCAGTTGAAAAACTCAATATCAGCGCGAATATAATGCGTCGCATAGGTCGGGCCTCCCGGCACATAATTACTGCATCATGCGGATTCTGCCCCCAATTCCGGTGGGCATCAACCCATATAAGGCTGGTTTCATGGCTCTATTGCCCATACTACGCTACCCCGATCCCCGCCTCCACACCAAGGCTGCCCCGGTGTCGGTGGTGGACGACGCCATCCGCACGCTGGTCGCCGACATGGCCGAAACCATGTACGAGGCGCCCGGCATCGGTCTGGCCGCCACCCAGGTCAATGTGCACAAGCGGATCATCGCCATCGACATTTCCGAAGACAAATCGCAGTTGCAGGTGTTCATCAATCCCGAGATCCTGACACACGATGGCGAATGCGAAAGCGAGGAAGGTTGCCTGTCGGTGCCCGGCATCTACGAACGGGTGCGGCGCAACCACCGCGTCAGGGTGCGTGCCCTGAACCTGGACGGCCAAGTCTTCGAAACCGAGGCGGAAGGCCTGCTGGCAGTCTGCCTGCAGCACGAGATCGACCATCTGGAAGGCATTGTCTTCGTCGAACACCTCTCGCGCCTGAAGCGTTTCCGCATCAAGTCCAAGCTCGCCAAGCAAGCCAGAATCACGGCATGAGAGTTGCCTTTGCCGGCACGCCGGAATTCGCCGCGGTCGCCCTCCGGGCATTGCTGGCAGCCGGATTCGATGTCCCGCTGGTCCTCACCCAGCCCGACCGCCCCGCCGGCCGCGGGCAGAGGCTGATCGCCAGCCCGGTCAAGCAGGTGGCGCTGGCCCACGGCATCGTGGTGCATCAGCCCGAGCGGCTCAAGGACCCGGCCACCCATGGCCCGCTGATCGCAGCAGGCGCCGACGTGCTGGTGGTGGCCGCCTACGGGTTGATCCTGCCGCAGGCAGTGCTGGATATTCCAAAGCACGGCTGCCTCAACATCCATGCCTCGCTGCTGCCACGTTGGCGCGGCGCGGCGCCGATCCAGCGCTGCCTCGAGGCGGGCGATGCGGAAACCGGCGTGACCATCATGCGCATGGAAGCCGGCCTCGACACCGGCCCGATGCTGTTGACCGAGACCATAAAAGTCGGCGCTGGCGAGACGGCAAGCACGCTGCATGACCAGCTTGTAGCACTTGGCGGCAGATTGATTGTCGAGGCTTTGCGCCAGATCGAAACCCTGGCCCCCGCCGCGCAGCCCGCCGAAGGCGTGACCTACGCCCACAAGATCGACAAGGCTGAGGCGGCGATCGACTGGCGCCGGCCCGCCAGCGAGATCGAGCGCCGCATCCGCGCCTTCGACCCCTTTCCCGGCTGCACGTCCCAACTGGGCGACACCACGATCAAGCTATGGCGGGCGCTGCCTGCGGAAGGCAACGGGCAGCCGGGCGAAATCCTCGCCGTCAGTCCTCTCGGCATCACCGTGGCCTGCGGCGAAGGTGCAGTGAAACTGGTCGAAATGCAGAAACCCGGCGGACGCCGTCTCGCCAGCGCCGACTTTTTGTCCGGCTTTGCGCTGACGACCGGCCAGCACTTTGCCCTCGCCGCCGCTCTCTGACAGCCTCGCCGCCGCAGCGCGCGCGGTCGCGGCGGTGCTGGGCGGCAAGACGCCCGAAGCCATTCTCGCGCAAGTACCCGCAGCCGTCCGCCCGGCGGCGCTTGACCTGAGCTTCAGCACCTTGCGCGACCGTGGCCGGGGTGATTTCCTGCTCGGCCGGTTGCTGCAAAAACCGCTCAAGGACCTGCCGACCCGTGCCCTGCTGCTGATCGCGCTGGCGCGGCTGGAACGGCGTCCCGAGGAAGCGCACACGCTGGTCGACCAGGCCGTCACGGCCGCCGGCAAGCCTTTCAAAGGGCTGGTAAATGCGGTGCTGCGCAACTTCCTGCGCCGGCGCGACGAACTGCTGGCGGCGGCAGATACGGATGAGGTCGCCCGATGGCGCCACCCGGCCTGGTGGCTGGCGGAACTGCAATCCGCCTACCCCCAGGATTGGCAGGCCATCGCCGCTGCCGGCAACCTCCATCCGCCGATGTGCCTGCGACTCAACCAACGCCGTCCCGCCAGCGCCGATTTTTCCGGGAGGGCGCTCGACGACACCGCGTTCCTGCTCGACCAACCCGCGCCGGTCGACCGCCTGCCGGGTTTCCGGGAGGGTCGGTTATCGGTGCAGGACTGGGGCGCGCAGCGCGCGGCCACCCTGCTCGACGTGCATGACGGCCAGCGCGTGCTGGATGCCTGTGCCGCACCCGGCGGCAAGACGGCCCACCTGCTGGAACGGGCCGACCTCGCGCTCGTCGCGCTCGAACGCGATGCCCTGCGTGCCCGTGACATCATCAAAAACCTCGACCGGCTGCGGTTGCAGGCCACCGTAAAGGTCGCCGATGCCAGCCAGCCGGGGGCATGGTGGGACGGACGACATTTTGACCGCATCCTCGCCGACGTGCCCTGTTCGGCCTCGGGGGTAGCTCGCCGTCATCCCGACATCAAGTGGTTGCGACGGCCGGAAGATGTGGCAGGATTCGCACGAACGCAGGCGCGGATTCTGGCTGCCTTGTGGCCGACGCTGGCACCGGGTGGCAAAATGCTCTACTGTACCTGCTCGCTGTTCCCCGCCGAAAATGCCCGGCAACTGGAAGATTTCATCCGGCGCCATCCCGATGCCCGCCGGCTGGCAACCGGCGGGGAGGCGCTGGAACTGCAACTCTTGCCCACGGATGCCCATGACGGTTTTTACTATGCCCTGCTGGAAAAAACGCCTTGACCGGGCGCTGGCCGTGCTGGGCTGCCTGCTGTTCCTCGGGCAAGCACTGGCAGGCACAATCGAGCCGCAGAAGGCGGAACTCGTCCTCGATGAGCAAGGCGTGGCCCTCAATGCCGACTTCGCCATCAAACTCGGTCCGCGGCTGGTGGATGCCGTCGAACGCAGCGTGCCGCTCAATTTCCGCTTCGAATTCGACCTGACCCGCAAGCGCTGGTACTGGGCCAACGAGCACGTTACCGGACGTGTCATCCCGAGCAAGTTGAGCTTTCATGCGCTCACCCGCCAGTACCGGCTCACCCGGGGCACGCAGCAGCAGAGCTTCGATTCGCTCGACGAGGCCCTGAAAGCGCTTGGCCAGGTGGTCCGGCTACATGTCGTCGACAAGACGCTCCTGATTCCCGGCGAAACCTATCGCGCCGCCGTGCGGCTGTCCCTCGACCACGAGCAGTTGCCCAAGCCGTTGCAGGTCGATGCCTTGGCCCACCGGGACTGGCGGGTCGAGGCGAAGACCCAGCAGTGGGAGTTTGTCCCGCCGCTCACCACCGATAAATGATCGTCGCCCTCGCCATCGTCGCCGCGCTCGGCGCGATGCTCCTGTTCCTGCTCGCCTTCGCGAGCGCCGACACGGCATTGTTCGCCGGCTACACGCCGCTGCTGATCGGCATGAACGCACTGGCCGCGCTGGTCCTGCTCGGACTGGTGGTCGACCAGGTGCGACGGCTGGCCATCGAATACCGCCAGGGCATCTTCGGTGCCAAGCTCAAGTCGCGCCTGCTGGCCATGCTGGCCCTGATGGCCGTGGTGCCGGGCGTGCTGGTCTATGCCGTGTCGATGCAGTTCGCCATCAAGAGCATCGATTCGTGGTTCGACGTGCGCGTCGAATCGGCACTGGATGGCGGGCTCGATCTTGGCCGCAGCGTACTGGATGCAATGCGCGAGGACCTGCTCACCAAAGGGCGCGCCATGGCCTACAGCCTGTCCGATACCCGTTCGGTCAACCCCGTCGCGCTCGACCGCCTGCGCGAACAGGCCGGTGTGCAAAGCGCGCTGCTGCTGACGGTATCCGGGCAGTTGGTCGCCAACAGCAGCGACGGCTTGCATGGGCTGATGCCTGCCTTGCCGGTGGTCGCGCAACTGCGCCAGACGCGTTCCGGCACCGGCAGCGCACGCGTCGAGGGCGACACGGAAACCGGCCTGATGATCCGCGCCTGGGTGCCCGTCAGCAGTTACCGGCTCGGAGCCGACCCCTTGATCCTGCAACTCGAACAACCGGTGTCGACCGCCATCAGCCAGAGCGCCGCGCTGGTGGAAAGCGCACAACGCGACTACCAGGAACTGCAACTGGGGCGCGCCGGTCTGAAGCGTCTGTACACCCTGACACTGACCTTTGCCCTGCTGTTGGCCCTGTTTGCCGCCATCGCGCTGGCCTTTTTCCTCGCAGCGCGCCTGGCCAAGCCGCTGCTGATGCTGGCCGAGGGCACGCGGGCCGTCGCCGGTGGCGATCTCACGCCGCGCGCGGTACTGGAAACTGACGACGAACTGGGTGTGCTGACCCGCTCCTTCAACCAGATGACCGTGCAGCTCAGCGAGGCACGGGTCGAACGGGAGGCCGCACAGCGCGCCGCCGTCTGGGGCGAGGTGGCGCAACGGCTGGCCCACGAGATCAAGAATCCGCTGACGCCGATCCAGCTGTCGGCCGAACGCCTGCAAATGAAGCTCGCCGGCAAGCTCGACCCCGCGGATGCCGCCATGCTCGGCCGCGCCACGCGCACCATCGTCGAACAGGTCGAGTCGATGAAGAACATGGTCAACGATTTCCGCGACTATGCCCGCCTGCCGCCCGCCGCCACCCGGCCGCTCGACCTCAATGTCCTGGTCGGCGAAGTCGTCGAACTTTACGAAGACGGTTCCTTCACGGTAGTGGCCCGGCTTGACCCTTCCCTGCCGGAGGTGCAGGCCGACAGCGACCAACTGCGTCAGGTGCTGCACAACCTGATCAAGAATGCCGGCGAGGCCGTGGTTGAAAAAGTCGGCGCCGGCGAGACGGCCACCGTCACCGTGTGCAGCAAATGCAACGGCGGCATGGCCAGGCTGACGGTGGCCGACAATGGCCCCGGTTTCCCGCCGGACATCCTGCAACGGGCCTTCGAACCCTACGTGACCACCAAGCCCAAGGGCACCGGCCTGGGCCTGGCCATCGTGCGCAAGATCATCGACGACCACGGCGGCAGCATCGCGCTGGCCAACCGGCCCGCCGAAAAAGGGGGCGGCGCGGCGGTGACGATCCAGCTTCCCCTCGTTCCGCCCCCCACGGACAAGCCGCTGGCGGCATAATGCGAAAAATACCCTGCTAGCCATGTCACAGATCCTGGTCATCGACGACGAAGTCGGCATTCGCGAACTCCTCTCGGAAATCCTCACCGACGAGGGCCACGATGTCGCCACCTGCGAGAACGCCACCACCGCCCGCGCCTGGCGCGAGGCGCGCCGTCCCGACCTGGTGCTGCTCGACATCTGGATGCCCGATACCGACGGCGTGACGCTGCTCAAGGAATGGGCGGCCAACGGCCAGCTCAACATGCCGGTAGTGATGATGTCGGGGCATGCCACCATCGAGACCGCCGTCGAGGCCACCAAGATCGGCGCCACCGGTTTTCTTGAAAAGCCGATCGGCATGCAGAAGCTGCTCTCCAGCGTCAAGCAGGCGCTGGAACGCGCCCCCAAGCTCGGCAGCGTAATCTCGCTCGCCGCCTTCCCGCGTTCGCCCGCCCTGAAAGACCTGCGCCGCCGCCTCGAACAAGTCGCGGCGAAAAGCCGTTGCGTGCTGTTGCGCACGCCCCCGGCCGGTTCCATCGCCGAACTCACCGCCCGCACGCTCCAGTCTCCCGGCAAACCGTGGATCGACCTGAGCCACGATTCCACCCCGCTGACGCTCGAACTGCTGACGAAGTCCGGCGGCGCGGTACTCTACTGTGGCGAACTCGGCCGCCTGACCCGCCTGCAACAGAAGAACCTCGCCTTCGCGCTCGAACGCCTCGACAAGCACAACCTGCGGCTGGTCACCGCCAGCAGCCAGGACGCCGCCGCACTGGCTGCGCAGGGCTGGGAGGAGTGGCTGCTCAATGCCTTGTTCGATGTCAGCATCGGCCTGCCGTCGCTGGTCGAACTGAAGGACGACATTCCCGACCTGGCGACCCATCTGCTGACCCAACTGGTCGAGGCCGGCGAGGTGCCGGCCCGGCGGCTGTCGGTCGCCGCCCAGAACATGCTGCGCCAGCAGCCGTGGGCCGAGGGCTATGTCCAGTTGAAAAGCACGCTCAAGTCGCTGGCACTCGCTGCGCTGGAAGATGAAATCAGCGCCGAGGATGTGCAGCACCTGCTGATGCCCGGCGCGGCGGTACTGGCCGAAATCCCCCCCGGCTTGCTGCCGGAAATGCTGACGCTGCCGCTGCGCGAGGCGCGCGAGATGTTCGAGAAGCTCTACTTCGAGCACCACCTCAAGCTCGAAGGCGGCAGCATGACACGGCTGGCCGAGAAGACCGGCCTGGAACGCACGCACCTCTACCGCAAGCTCAAGGACCTCGGCCTGCGCAACGCCGGCAAAGAGAGCGAGGAATGAGGATCATCATCCTGGGCGCCGGCCAGGTCGGCGCCTCGGTGGCCGAAGCGCTGTCCTCCGAAGCCAACGATATCACCATCGTCGATCAGAACCGCGAGGCGCTGGCCGCACTGGCCGACCGCTACGACGTGCGCACGCTGGCCGGCAACGCCGCCTACCCCTCGGTGCTGAAGGAAGCGGGGATGGAGGATGCCGACATGCTGGTGGCCGTCACGCAGTCCGACCAGACCAACCTGGTCGCCTGCAAGATCGCCCGTACCCTGTTCCATGTGCCGACGCGCATCGCCCGCCTGCGTTCCGCCGACTTTCTCGACGAGAAGCTGATGTCGGACGAGAACTTCGCGGTCGACTACGCCATCTGCCCCGAACAGGACATCACCGACTACATCGTCAAGCTGATCCGGTTTCCCGAGGCCCTGCAGGTGCTCGAATTTGCCCACGGCCTCGTCACGCTGGTCGGCGTGCGCGCCTATCCGGGCGGGTTGCTGGTGGGAAAACCGATCCGTACCATGCGCGAACACCTGCCGGAAGGGGCCGACGCCCGTATCGCGGCGATCTTCCGCGAGCACCAGCCGGTCGATCCCGACGGCGATACCGTGATCGAACCGGGCGACGAGGTGTTCGTCCTGGCGGCGACCGTCCATATCCGGCTGGTGTTGAAGGAACTGCGGCGCATGATCGAGCCGGTGAAGCGCGTGATGATCGCCGGTGGCGGCAATATCGGCCTGCGCGTGGCCGCGACGCTGGAGGGCACGTATCAGGTCAAGCTGCTCGAACGCGACCGCCAGCGCGCCGAAATCATCGCTGCCAAGCTGGCCGGCACGCTGGTGCTGCATGGCGAAGCCACCGACGAAAACCTGCTCGCCGAGGAAAACATCGACGAGACCGACATGTTCCTCGCGCTGACCAATGACGACGAGGACAACATCATGGCGGCCTCGCTGGCCAAGCGGCTCGGCTGCAAGCGCGTGCTGGCCCTGATCAACCGCCGCGCCTACGCCGACATGGTGCAGGGCGGCCCGATCGACATCGGCCTGTCGCCCGCCCAGGTCTCAATCGGCTCGCTGCTCACCCATGTGCGCCGCGGTGACGTCGCCCGCGTGCACAGCTTGCGGCGCGGCGCGGCCGAAGCTCTCGAATTGATTGCCCATGGGGACCAGAAGACCTCCAAGGTGGTCGGCCGCCGCATCGACGAACTGCCGAAAATCAAGGGCGCCCATATCGCCGCCATCGTGCGCCGCGGCAAGGAAGCCGACGTGGTGATGAAGGATGGCTTCCTGGTTGACGAGATCCTCGACCAGGTCATCATCCCGCACCACGACACAGTGATCGAACCGGACGATCATGTCATGGTCTTCTGTACGCGGAAGCGGCAAGTCAGCGAAGTCGAAAAACTGTTCCAGGTTTCCGCCGGCTTCCTCTGAACGGCCAGCACCTTGAAGCGCTTCTACCCCGTCATCCGCGTCTTCGGCGTCCTGCTGACGTGCTTTTCCCTGACCATGCTGGTCCCGCTGTCATTGTCCTGGTACTGGCACGACGGCGCCCAATCGGCCTACGACGAAGCCTTTCTGCTTTCGCTAACCACCGGTCTCGGTCTGTGGTGGTCGGCACGTAACGAAAAGCACGAACTGAAAGTCCGTGACGGTTTCCTCATGGTGGTCATGGTCTGGGTCCTCCTGCCGGTCTTCGCCGGCATGCCACTGATTTTCCACCTGGGCATTTCATTCACCGATGCTTATTTCGAGGCGGTGTCGGGAATCACCACCACCGGCGCCACCGTGCTGCCTAACCTCGACAAGTTGCCGCCGTCGCTGAACCTCTGGCGCGGCATGCTAGTGTGGCTGGGCGGCATGGGGCTGATCGTGCTGGCCGTCGCGGTACTGCCGCTGCTGGGCATCGGCGGCCGGCAGATGTTCAAGGCGGAAACACCGGGGCCGATGAAGGACAGCCAGATGACACCGCGCCTGACGCAGACCGCCAAGGGTTTGTGGGGCATCTACGCCGCCATTACCCTGACCTGCATCTTCAGCCTCAGGTGGGCCGGGATGGACTGGTTCGATGCGGTGATGCACTCCTTCAGTACCATGGGCCTCGGCGGTTTTTCCAGTCATGACGCCAGCTTCGGCTACTGGAATTCGCCAGCCATCGAGGCGGTCGCGATCTTTTTCATGCTGCTGGCCGGCATGAACTTCGCCACCCATTTCCTCGCCATCCACGGCCGCTCATCAACACCCTACCGGCACGACCCGGAAGTCCGCTGGTATCTGGCCGTCACGCTAGGCAGCGTGGTCGGCATTGCGCTCTACCTGACCGCCCTCGACGTCTACCCGGATTTCGACACCGCCTTGCGCTTCGCCGCCTTCAATGTGGTTTCAATCGCTACCACCACCGGCTTCGCCAACACCGACTATGGCCTGTGGCCCATGTTCGCCCCCCTGTGGATGCTGTTTCTGAGCAGTTTCGCCACTAGCGCCGGTTCCACCGGCGGCGGCATCAAGATGATCCGCGCGCTAATTCTCTACAAGCAGGTCTATCGGGAACTGGTACGGGCGATGCACCCGCATGCGATCTATCCGGTGCGCGTCGGTGGCGGGGTGGTAGCGCCCAACATCCTCACCGCCGTGCTGGCTTTCGGCTTTGCCTACATGTGCATCATCGTCGCCCTGACGCTGCTGATGTCCGCGTCGGGACTGGACATCGTCACCGCCTTTTCGGCCGTCGTCGCCAGCATCAACAACACCGGGCCCGGCCTCAATCAGGTCGGCCCGGCCACCACCTTCGAAATCCTCGGTGATTTCCAGACCTGGGTGTGCACCTTTGCCATGCTGCTCGGCCGGCTGGAGATCTTCACCCTGCTGGTGGTGCTGACGCCGGCCTTCTGGCGGAAATAGTCCCGGTCCGCATGCGATAATTCGCGAAATTTTCCGGAACTTCCACCATGGCCAGACCCAAGAACGACAATTTCCTGCGTGCCCTGCTGCGCGAGACCACCGATTACACCCCCCTGTGGCTGATGCGCCAGGCCGGCCGCTACCTGCCGGAATACTGCGAGACGCGCAAGCGCGCCGGCAGCTTCCTCAGCCTGTGCAAGTCGCCCTCGCTGGCCTGCGAAGTAACGCTGCAACCGCTGGCGCGCTACAACCTCGACGCCGCCATACTGTTTTCCGACATCCTCACCGTGCCCGACGCGATGGGCCTCGGCCTCTATTTCGCCGAGGGCGAAGGCCCGAAGTTCGAGCGCCCCTTGCGTGAAGAGTGGGCGATTCGCGACCTGACCGCTCCCGATCCCTACGACCACCTGCGCTATGTGATGGACGCCGTGGTCGAGATCCGCCGCGCGCTGGGCAACTCGGTACCGCTGATCGGTTTTTCCGGTTCGCCCTTCACGCTGGCCTGCTACATGGTCGAGGGCGGCGGTTCGGACGACTTCCGCACCGTCAAGACCATGCTCTACAGCCGGCCGGACCTGCTGCACCACATCCTCGGCGTCACCGCCGATGCCGTGGCCGCCTACCTGAACGCCCAGATCGAGTGCGGCGCGCAGGCGGTGCAGATCTTCGATACCTGGGGCGGCGCGCTGTCGCATGCCGCCTACGAGGAATTCTCGCTGGCCTACATGCAGCGCGTCATCGCCAGCCTGAAGAAGACCCACGACGGCGAACGCATTCCCTGTATCGTGTTCACCAAGGGTGGCGGCCAGTGGCTGGAGAAGATCGCCGCCTCCGGCTGCGATGCCATCGGCCTCGACTGGACCACCGACCTCGGCGCAGCACGCCGCCGCGTCAACGATCAGGTGGCGCTGCAGGGCAACTTCGACCCGATCGCGCTGTTCGCCTCGCCCGAAGCGGTAGCCAAGGAAGCCACGCGCATCCTCGACTGCTTCGGCGCGGGCAATACCGGCCATGTCTTCAATCTCGGCCACGGCATCAACCAGCACACCCCGCCCGAAAATGTGTCGGTCCTCGTCGAGACCGTCCACAACTACCGTCGCAAATAGGGTTGGCCGGAAACGATCGGCCTGCTTCGTTCTCCGCCGCCTGCCCACATGAAACCCTTGCCCATAAAGGGTTTCGGCAGGCATGAATACCCAACTTATTCACAGAATTTCGATCCCCCTGATTTATCAGGTGTTTTGGTTTCGGGTATTCCCATTTAATTCGCAACCATCTGTTTATAAAAGATTTAATAACACTGATATATTTCATTACCATGACTTTCGGCCTAAAAACCATCGGCTAGAAAATTTTTTTGTCGTATTACTCACAAAGTTATCCACAGCACTTTGCGAAAGTAAAAACTGCTTTCCCGCCAAGCGATTAAGCGCATCATCGACAATCGACTCGAACCAGTGCCGCTAACTCGATAACTATGAGCATTCTCCAGATTGCCCTCGATGTGCCGCTACCGCGCCTGTTCGATTACCTGCGGGTCGGTGAGGTGGCAGGCGATCCGGTCGGTCGGCTGGTCGAAGTCCCTTTCGGCCGGGGCAGCAAGATCGGCGTGGTGGTGGCAGAAGTGGAACAAAGCGACCAGCCCGCCGACAAGCTGAAGGAAGCCGCACTTATCGCCGACCTGCCGCCGCTGCCAGCCGATTGGCTCGAACTATGCGGCTTTTGCGCCCGTTACTACCACCATCCGCTCGGCCAGGTAATGGCTTTCGCCCTGCCGCCGCTGCTGCGCAAGGGCAAAGCGCCGCGCCTGCTGAAGAAAAAGGCCGGGGATGCCGTCCTGCCAGCGCCGACTTTTCACCCGGCCACCCCCGATCAGCAGGTGGCGATCGACGCCATTGTCGGCGCAGAGGGCTTCCAAACCTTCCTGCTGCATGGCGTCACCGGCAGCGGCAAGACCGAGGTGTACCTGCGGGCCATCGACGCCGTGCTAACGCGCGGCGACCAGGCACTGATGCTGGTGCCGGAAATCGCCCTGACGCCGCAACTCGAGGGCCGGGTGAGCGCCCGCTTCCCTGGCGCACACGTCGTATCCGCCCACAGTGGTGTTGCCGACGCCGCCCGGTCGCGTGCTTTCCTCGCCGCGCTGGAGGGCTGCGCCACCATCGTGCTCGGCACGCGGCTATCGGTGTTCATGCCGATGCCGAACTTGCAACTGATCGTCGTCGACGAAGAGCACGACGCCTCCTTCAAGCAGCAGGACGGCCTGCGCTATTCGGCGCGCGACATCGCCATCTTCCGCGCCCGGCAGCGCAACATCCCCATCGTGCTCGGCTCGGCCACCCCCTCGCTGGAAACCTTCCACCACGCCACCAGCGGACGCTACACCCTGCTCGAACTGCCGCTGCGCGCCGTCGCCGTCGCCATGCCGACGGTCGCCACGGTCGATACGCGAAAGCAGAAGTTGCAGGACGGCCTCAGTCAGGAAGTGATCACCGCCGTGAGCGAGCGCTTGCAACGCGGCGAGCAGAGCCTGCTGTTTCTCAACCGGCGCGGCTACGCTCCGGTGCTGGCTTGCCCGGCCTGCGGCTGGATTTCGGCCTGCCGGCGCTGCGCCGCGAACCTGGTGCTACACCTCGCCGACCGCCGCCTGCGCTGCCATCACTGCGGGCTGGAAACGGCAATTCCCCGGCACTGCCCCGACTGCGGCAACCTCGACCTGCAACCCTTCGGCCGCGGTACCCAGCGGCTTGAAGCCAAACTGACCGTTCTTTTTCCGGACGCGCGCATCCTGCGCATCGACCGCGATTCCGCCGATTCACCGAAAAAGTGGCAAGCCCTGCTGGCCGCCATCCACGCCGGCGAAGCCGACATCCTGGTCGGCACCCAGATGCTGGCCAAGGGTCACGATTTCCCGCTGCTCACGCTGGTCGGAGTGGTCGGCGCCGACGCGGCACTGTTCGCCGCCGACTTCCGGGCGCCGGAACGGCTGTTTTCCCAACTCATGCAAGTGGGTGGTCGCTCCGGCCGGGCGGCCCTGCCCGGCAAGGTGCTGATCCAGACCGAATACCCCGACCACCCGCTCTACCGCGCGCTGGTCGACCATGACTACGCCGCCTTCGCCGCAGCCCAACTCGCCGAGCGCGATGCGGCCGGCTTCCCGCCCTTCGCCTTCCAGGCGCTGCTGCGCGCCGAGGCGCACGAGATGGCAGATGCGCTCGATTTCCTGCGCAGCGCCGTCCTGGCAGCGCCGACTTTTTCTGAGGTTTTACTTTACGACCCGGTGCCGATGCGGCTCTCGCGGCTCAAGAATCGCGAACGCGGGCAACTGCTGGTCGAATCGCGCAGCCGCCCGGCGTTGCAAGCTTTCCTGACCGAATGGATGACGCAGCTACAGGCACTCAAGACGCCGCGCGAGTTGCGCTGGCATCTGGACGTCGATCCGCTGGAGTTCTAAAAAGTCGGCGCTGGCAGGACGGC
>JACDZI010000162.1 GCA_013426785.1 Rhodocyclaceae bacterium
AGTAAGGGATTGCGAAGTAATAGTCGCCCCCCGCGCGGGGGGCGTGGATTGAAACTCTCCTCCACCCATAACCATGTGGCGGCTGCGGGTCGCCCCCCGCGCGGGGGGCGTGGATTGAAACCGCTCCTGGAGAATAAACGGCTTGACTGGCATGCTGTCGCCCCCCGCGCGGGGGGCGTGGATTGAAACAAGTTCAAAAACCACGCCGCCGATCTGGTGGTGCAGGTCGCCCCCCGCGCGGGGGGCGTGGATTGAAACAAATATACTATTGTAAATGATGACTTTGAGGCCACGGTGGTCGCCCCCCGCGCGGGGGGCGTGGATTGAAACACCTCCTGAACTTCCTCAACTCCACCATATTTCTCGTCGCCCCCCGCGCGGGGGGCGTGGATTGAAACGCTTTTGGTCGCGGCCACGGCCCGGCAGCGGCACCCGGTCGCCCCCCGCGCGGGGGGCGTGGATTGAAACCAGGGGCCAGGGGAGATTTTGGGCGATGGCGATCGTCGCCCCCCGCGCGGGGGGCGTGGATTGAAACCCACTCCACAACGGCGTTATATCCCCAGTGACCGAGTCGCCCCCCGCGCGGGGGGCGTGGATTGAAACGCGCCGTCCTCGGGATCGGGCAGGCTCAACTTGGTCGCCCCCCGCGCGGGGGGCGTGGATTGAAACCACCGGCACCGGCCAGCTTGCCGGCGATGCTGTTGTCGCCCCCCGCGCGGGGGGCGTGGATTGAAACCAGCCGGGATCCGCCATATCCCGCCAGCCCTCGGGTCGCCCCCCGCGCGGGGGGCGTGGATTGAAACCTTGGAGGCGCGATCGCCTTTTTTACCCATGGCCCAGGTCGCCCCCCGCGCGGGGGGCGTGGATTGAAACGAGCTGAAGCAGTTTGCCCTCCATCATCAGTCGCGTCGCCCCCCGCGCGGGGGGCGTGGATTGAAACATTTTTCCCCGGTAATCTTGCCGACAATCTTACTGTCGCCCCCCGCGCGGGGGGCGTGGATTGAAACGTACTCCTGCGCCCAGGCGTCGTCATCCCCCAGGGGTCGCCCCCCGCGCGGGGGGCGTGGATTGAAACCCTTCTCTGCCATAAATCCGCAGAAAAAGGCCTCGTCGCCCCCCGCGCGGGGGGCGTGGATTGAAACTCATTTTCCCCTCCCCTTGTTTTCCTGTTCGAGGGTCGCCCCCCGCGCGGGGGGCGTGGATTGAAACGGCCTACATGAAGGCGGCAGGCTACGCCTCGGCCGTCGCCCCCCGCGCGGGGGGCGTGGATTGAAACTCGGTGTCCTTAATGACCTCCACCACCAGCCAAGGTCGCCCCCCGCGCGGGGGGCGTGGATTGAAACCCGCCGATGTTGCCTACAATAAGACCAGCTCCTTGGTCGCCCCCCGCGCGGGGGGCGTGGATTGAAACACGTCCACGGTAGCTATCAGGAACTTGCATTTTTGTCGCCCCCCGCGCGGGGGGCGTGGATTGAAACCCCTCCCCGGGCCAGGGGATAGGCGTAGGCCGCGTCGCCCCCCGCGCGGGGGGCGTGGATTGAAACCTCCAGCGGTTGTCCGGTCTGCCTGGCCATGGAAAAGTCGCCCCCCGCGCGGGGGGCGTGGATTGAAACGAGAGATCAAAATTAAAGGTTTTAGCGCCCACGGGTCGCCCCCCGCGCGGGGGGCGTGGATTGAAACAGACATTTTTGAACCTCCGTTAAACGCTTGATAACGTCGCCCCCCGCGCGGGGGGCGTGGATTGAAACCCCAGGGAGAAGCTCAGCTCACGCACAGCCGACCGTCGCCCCCCGCGCGGGGGGCGTGGATTGAAACGGCCGGCACGGACCGGCTCAGGCTCACCGCGTCGTCGCCCCCCGCGCGGGGGGCGTGGATTGAAACATTGGGCCGTACTGGGGATGGATCAGCTCGCCGATGTCGCCCCCCGCGCGGGGGGCGTGGATTGAAACTGGTAGGCGGTGCGTGATACAGCGGCCCCGTTGGCGTCGCCCCCCGCGCGGGGGGCGTGGATTGAAACTTGCTATGTTTTTGATGGTATTTTTTTGGTGTTTTGTCGCCCCCCGCGCGGGGGGCGTGGATTGAAACTTTCCGCTCCGGTACCGGACTTGTCCTCATCTTTTGTCGCCCCCCGCGCGGGGGGCGTGGATTGAAACCACAGCGGGACGAGCGAGTACGCCGTGCATGATGGTCGCCCCCCGCGCGGGGGGCGTGGATTGAAACAATCTTGGAAACGGGGGTTATCCCAGCGTCATCCGTCGCCCCCCGCGCGGGGGGCGTGGATTGAAACGGTGGTTGCGGCTCTTTGTACATATAGCCACACGTCGCCCCCCGCGCGGGGGGCGTGGATTGAAACCCCTGCCGTCCGGCCACCGTCATCTTCTCCAACGTCGCCCCCCGCGCGGGGGGCGTGGATTGAAACCAAACATAATATTATCCCACCATAATAATTGCCCAGTCGCCCCCCGCGCGGGGGGCGTGGATTGAAACCGAAGACCAGCAGGGCTTGCCGGATGGCTGTGCCGTCGCCCCCCGCGCGGGGGGCGTGGATTGAAACAGGCGGGTAATGGTGCCGCCATCCCGAGAGCGGGGTCGCCCCCCGCGCGGGGGGCGTGGATTGAAACCACTCGACCCGGCCCCAGATGG